>NZ_JBXWMG010000008.1:0-178444 GCF_059609705.1 Ruegeria sp. YTSC192 | reverse complement strand
GTGTTCGCACAATCTGCAGACGCCCTCATGCCTGAGAATGCACACTCCAGGAGTTACGGGGACGGATGGGAATGCGACCGATCCTACCGGGTCGAAGACGACCTTTGCGTCGCCATTATAGTCCCTCAGAATGCTTACGCAACAAACAGGACCTATGGCAGGGGCTGGGATTGTTTGCATGGATTTCTAGAAGAAAATGGCCTGGCTTGTGTCGAAGTACCCGTACCCGAAGGCGGATATCTCGCCTCTTCAGGAAAAAGTTGGCGGTGCCTGCGCGGCTACGTGAAAATTGACGAGACTTGCCTGGAAGTTGCAGTACCTGACAACGGATACCTGTCGGGCGAGTCTTATGGTGATGTCTGGGTTTGCAATCGGGGCTATCGGGCTGAAGGTGAGATATGTGCCCCAATCATGGTACCTGCCGATGCCTTTCTGAATGGATCGTCTTATGGGCAACCCTGGACATGCGAGCGCGGGTACTTCCAGCGAGTTGGCGCTTGTGAACCGGTTATTGTTCCCGAGAACGCTTACTTTGACGATGCCTCCCATGGACAAGGTTGGAAATGTGACCGCGGGTATGCGGAAACTGCCAGTGGATGCGTTTTCATAGACTTACCGGCCAACGCCCACTTGGACAGGGCCGGAAACCGCTGGGAGTGCCACCGAAATTTCCAGCGATCAAAGGGCGTTTGCGTTCTGAACAACTAACGCGAAGCCTGCTGATCCCAAATCAGGCGTCACTTCGTTGACCCTGGTGGCTTCATTGTCCCGGGTTTGGCTCGACATAGAAAGGAACGGACATGAAAACGGAAGATCATTTAGCGCAAATGAAGAGACCGGTCGCAAGAGCAGCACAGGCGCCGCCGATGGAACTCTCAATTTGTCCAGACAACCCTCCTAAGATAATCTCTTATGACGCTCCAACCGCCACCGTCTATTGTGAAGGGAATTTCGGCAAGACTGACGGCAAGACTGCAAACGGTCTAGTCCGGTTTTCGCAGGTCTTTCGTGTTCTGTCAGTAATTGACAGCACTCTAGAAGGGCGTGACAGCGGCGAGGTTCTCGATGGTATCGACAACGGCATTCCAGTGCATGGCGATCTTAGCGCGGCCATCGCTCACGAAGCGGTAGCCCCAGACACTCTGATCTATGGAATGGCACCGTCCAGTGGTACATTGTCCACGGCAGACAGAGGCGTTGTTCTGGACGCGATTTCGTCAGGCATGAATATCGTCAGTGGGCTACACGAATATCTCGGCGACGATCT
The DNA here is from genome assembly GCF_059609705.1 of Ruegeria sp. YTSC192. Classification (NCBI taxonomy): domain Bacteria; kingdom Pseudomonadati; phylum Pseudomonadota; class Alphaproteobacteria; order Rhodobacterales; family Roseobacteraceae; genus Ruegeria; species Ruegeria sp. YTSC192. The sequence goes on along the minus strand of NZ_JBXWMG010000008.1, from coordinate 177,177 downwards.
CGAAATTGGCTCAGCCGCCCAGTTTGGATGTGTTACCATTCGGGACATTCGGAAGCCGCAGCCTAGCAAGAACATGCGTCTGTTTGACGGCTGCGTTGCAGATGTTGAAGCGATCCGTATCGCTGTGTTGGGCACTGATTGCGCAATCGGAAAGCGGACCACGGCAACTTTGCTGGCGAATGCCCTGAATGAACGGGGGATCAAGACGGTTTTGGTCGGAACCGGTCAGACCGGCGTGATGCAGGGAGCCAAGTATGGTATTGCCTTGGATGCAGTGCCGCCTCAGTTCTGCTGTGGCGAGCTTGAGCGTGTCATTGTTGCGGCATCCGAAAAGGAACAACCAGATGTCATCCTAATTGAAGGCCAAGGCGCGCTCAGCCATCCGGCTTTCTGCACATCAGCATTCATTCTTCGCGGTAGCCAGCCACACGCCGTCATTCTGCAACACGCCCCCAAACGGACCCACCGTTGCGATTTTCCCAACATGCCGATGCCCGATCCGCGCCTCGAGATAAAACTTATCGAAGCTTTCGCCAAAACGAAAGTGATTGGTGTCACGCTCAATCATGAAGGAATGACGAACACCGAGGTGGAAACAGCCATCAGGGGCTTTTCACGCAACTTCTGTCTCCCAGTGACTGACGCTCTGCTCCGACCAGCGGCGCACTTGGCAGAGTTGGTTCTTTCTGCCTATCCCCAATTGCGGCCATTGCCGCGTGTGGTTGCCGAATGACGACGCCGCGGATCGAAATCGACTTGTGCAAGATCCGCCAGAATACGCGCTTTCTGGTGGACCATCTTGCTTCGCACGGGATCAGTGTGACAGGCGTGACAAAGGCTGTTTGCGGTGACCCAGCCGTCGCCCATGCCATGCTAGAAAGCGGCGTTTCCCAGTTGGCCGATGCCCGGGTCGCGAACATAAAGCGCATGCGTTGCGCCGGCATCATCTGCCCAATATCCATGATCCGCTCTCCTATGCTGAGCGAAATCGATCAAATCATCGAGACCTGTGAAACCAGTTACAATACAGAGATAGACGTTATCGCGGAACTTTCCGCAGCCGCGCTATTCAAAGGCGAGGTGCATGGCGTTATCTTGATGATTGAGATGGGAGATATGCGCGATGGGATAATGCCAGAAGATCTTGAGCGTATCGCGACAATGGTGATGAAGATGCCTGGCGTAGCTCTCAAAGGTATTGGTGCCAACTTCGCCTGCCTGGGCAACATTGCTCCGAACGCTGATGCAATGGAGGTCGTAACGACGCTCGCATACGAAATCGAGGGCGCTTGCGGCCCATTTCTTGAGACCGTATCAGGAGGCAGTTCCGCCAATTTACCTTGGGCTATGGATCTACCGACAAAGGGACGTATCAACGAACTGCGCCTGGGCGAGGCGATCCTGTTGGGCACCGATCCCGTTTCCGGCGAGCAGATAGATGGGCTTCATACAGATGCGTTCACTCTTGTGGTCGAGGTGATCGAAACAAAGTTCAAGACAAGGCCCTTTCCCTTGCGTCTGATTGATCCGGCTCTTTTGGCATTGCGTCTTGTGCAGGATAGTTCCAGCAAGTCCCGTTCGGTTCTTGCTGTCGGGCTGCAGGACACGAATGTTGGCGGGCTGAGCTTTCCTACGGACATCACATTTGTCGGCGCGACGAGTGATCACACTGTCACTGAAACCTCCAAATGCGCTTTGCAGGTTGGGGCCGAAATCAGGTGTCAGTTGAACTACGGTGCGCTCATGAGGGCGATGAACGCGACCGATGTCGAAAAGGTCTTTGTCAGTGAAACAACTTGGAACGGAGCTGTGATAGAACCGGATCGTGTGCATCCAACGGTGATATAGGCCGATGAGCTCAAATTGAGGCAGCATCAAATCACGATAGAGGAACCGATCTCTTGGTAGCCCATAGTAAATCGGGTCTCCAACACCTATATGTGCACTAGCCACAAGTGAATTTTATGTTCCATCGCGAGTTCGAAATACTTGTTGGCAATCAAAGGAAAAAGCATGTCTTTCAAGGATCTGACGATCAGAGCGGCAGCGTTGCTGAATTCGAAGGCTGCTGAAGACCCAGAAGTCGAACCCAAACTCAAACCTGCCTTCATCGGCCCGGAACAGGTCAAGTCTGACCCCAAGAAATCATGAAAATCCGGTGGGTCTGAACGGTGTCGTCACGTTAACCGTCGTTCGGTTGCCGATGATATGATTTGGACGTAGGTGACATCGATGAATTCAACATCCAGCAGCTACAAGCGTCACCGATTTCCCCCTCAGATCATTACCCACGCGGTGTGGCTTTATCCCAAGCTAACCTGCGTCAGTGCTGCGGAGCGGAGAACATGGGTATATGGCTTTGTGTCTGCCGAATCTCCGGCGGCACTCATTTCCGAGCAAAATAGAAGCGCGTGAAGCGTGCGGTTCTTGAAACGAGCCGCATTGCCCAGCGTTTCCTATTCTCGGAATGTCCAGGAAAGGACATTCTAATGACGCCTGAACAAACCAATACCACCGAGAAGATGACCTCGGTCAAAGCAGCTTGTGACAAAGCGCCTGCCGGTCCCAGAAAGGATCGGGCGCTGGAACACTACCAGGCTGCCGAGAAAGCGCACGAGGCGAATAACTACGGCGAGACGAACAGGGAACTCGACGCGGCTGCAAAAGCGATTAGCTGACTTATCTCGTCTTAGAAGAAAATCAGGCCGCCCCAAGTTTAGCGAAGGGCGGCCTCCTTCATTTCAAAAGTGGGCCGGTCTGATCCAGATACGCCGTATCGAAACCTGAAATGGCCACCAATCCGTCATAGTCGTCGAACGTCACGCAGCCGTCCCGAAAGGTCAGCAGCCGTTTTTCGCGAAGCTGCCTCAAAACACGGTTCACATGGATGGAGCTTAAGCCGAGTGCATCAGCAAGATGGTACTGCGTCAAAGGGCAAGCGAATCCTTTCTTGCTCCCCATTCCGACCAGCCTCAGCCGTTCCGCCAGTTCCAAGAAGAAATGCGCCATGCGCGCATCTGCGGCGCGTCGGCCAACCCCAACGAGGTGCTCGACGACCATGGCTTCGTCCCGTGATGCTGCCCAGAGAACGGCTGCCGCCAGGCGAGGCGTTTTCTCGAATGCTTCCAGAAGGTCGTCCTCCAGAACCTCCACCGCCTGAATGTCCGTGACCGGCTCGAAACTGTGGTCGGAGGTGCGCAGCAGGACGCTGCGCAATCCAAGAAAATCCCCTGGTATCTGGAAGTCTACGATCTGTCGGGTTCCGTCCGGCTGAAGCTTGTAGGAACACACCCAGCCGGCGGCCAGAATGTAAGCGGCCTGATCAGATTGCCCCTGATGTACAAGATCACGCCCCGCCGTAAAGGACCGGCGGCGCAGATGCAGACGCTTCAAAACATCCAATTCATCTTCAGACAAGGCGACGAAGACTTGCAGCTTCCGTGTCAGCGGGCTTTCAAAGATATCCGTCATCGGGGCCTCACAAGCCGGAAAAGCTCCAGGCGCAATCGTGCAGAGACTGCTTTCGGTTAGCCCAGCTTAGCCTTTTTTCTGCGAAGATGCTGGTGAAAAGCGAGGCCGCCCGGTCGCGCGTAACTCTAAGCGTTACCTGGAAGGAAACCACAAAATGCTTAGCGAGAAGGACTTCCCGGGAGTGGCCGCCCTCTCGATCTGCGAAGCACTGCTGCTGGCTATGAACGATAACAAAGTCCTGCCTGAACACGAGATCGTGGGTATCCTGCGCGATGCGGCAAAGACACATGAGAACGCGGCTGGCACAGACAACGAGATAGAGGCGCACCTGGCCGTGGCGGCTCTGATCAACCGGATCATTGCTGGCGGGAACTCCGTTCGGAGGCCGCCGGGATGACCTACTCAATTGCACCGGGTTGGACATTGCCTATGCCGTTTTCGTTCTACTCGTACAAGGCACGGGGCCAACAGCCCGGTCATCAGGACATGCCACCAAGACGGCAGCGTCCAAACTGACATGTTGAAAGCCGGATCTGCCTCGACCGCGCGGCAAGCGCGGGTCCAGCCAGGACCCTTGCCCGTCACGGGTGGGGCACCCGGCGCGGGATACCCCTCCGGTGTAACCGGTCCGAGACAGGAAGAGGCGCAGCTGACCGCATCAGACTGGACACGAACCCTGATGAAGTACCGGCAGCCAATCCCCTCCCGCAGCATTTTCGAACTGACGGTCACGCTTGTGCCTTTCGTGGCAATATGGGCGGTTGCCTGGTGGGTGCTCTCGATCAGCACCGCGTTGGCACTGGCGCTCGCGTTGGCGAATGCAGCCTTCCTGCTCCGGCTGTTCATAATCCAGCACGACTGCGGGCATGGTTCCCTGTTCCGCGACCGGCGTCTGTGCGATTGGATCGGTCGCGTGATCGGCGTTATCACGCTGACACCCTACGACGTCTGGCGCAAGACCCACGCGATCCACCACGCCACGAGCGGAAACCTGGACCGGCGGGGCATCGGAGACCTGCCGGTGCTGACAGTCAGAGAGTACCGCGGGAAGGGATGGCCCGGCCGTACGCTTTACCGCCTGTTACGCCATCCGGTTTTCCTGTTCGGGGTGGTGCCGTTTTACACGTTCTTTCTGCACAACCGGCTGCCCGTCCATCTGATGCGGTCCGGCTGGCGCTACTGGTTGAGTGCGATGGCGACAAACGCTGCCATAGGCCTCACTCTGACAGTGATTGTCTTGCTGGGCGGGTGGGAAGTACTGCTGTTCGTCTTCCTGCCGACGATGCTTCTGGCCGCAATAGCCGGCATGTGGTTTTTCTACATGCAGCATCAGTTTGAGAAAACCAGCTGGCGGCACGAGGAAGACTGGAACATCCGGGACGCGTCCCTTCACGGCAGTTCGCACTACGCTCTGCCCGGCATCCTGCGCTGGATCACCGGGAACATCGGAGTCCACCATGTGCATCATCTGGCCAGCCGCATCCCCTTTTACCGTTTGCACGACGTAGTCAAGGATCACGACGCCCTGGCGCAGACCAGACGCATTACGCTTTGGGAAAGCTTCCGCTGCGCGCGACTCCACCTTTGGGATGAGAAAAGCCGCAGATTGCTATCGTTTGCAGAGGCCCGGGCACTTCCCGCCTGAGCCTTGCGAAATATTGCCACTGGTCAGTGAATTGGCGCGTTGGATAGGAAACTGGGGGCACCCAAATAGGACATTTGTCGCTCCACGGACGGTCAAGTCTGTGCCAGTTGGGTTTCTTTCTGAACCAGTATTGTCGGGACAATTGGGCTGATTACTCAGTTGTCGCTCTAATCAGGAAGGTGGATGCTGTGACCGCCATATCGTCAGCGGCAAAGGTATGAATGAAGGAGGGCGGACTGATTGATCTCATCGCCGACTATGAACCCTATCTTGCGCTCGCAGTTGTCGTCCTTCTGTTCGCAGCATTTCTTTCCGAGCGCTTCGAACCGGACGTAACCGCTGCGGGGGCCGCCGCGCTGTTTGTCGTCTTGGGGTTTGTCCCCACGAATGAAGTTCTGGCAGCGTTTTCGAACCCTGCACCCATAACGATCGCCGCGATGTTCGTAATCAGCGGCGCGCTGGTCCGAACCGGGCTTCTCGACGCACTTGCGAACAAGGTTGTCGCCGCAGGGAGCAAGCGCCCGGTCGCCGGTATAGCGGCGTTTCTCATCGCGACGCTAGTCGCCTCGGGTCTGATTAACAACACGCCGGTCGTCATCGTCCTCATACCGGTGGCCATTCGTTTGGCGCAGAGCCTGGGCTTTGCTGCGACACGCCTGTTGATTCCGCTATCCTACATGTCCGTCCTGGGCGGGACGTGTACTCTGATCGGCACGTCGACCAACCTTCTGGTGGACGGCGTTTCCCAGGCGTCTGGCTTGGAACCGTTTTCAATTTTCGAGATCACACCGGTCGGTCTGGTGGCCGCGGCCACAGGCGGTGTGGCGCTCCTCCTGCTTGGACCTGTCCTACTGCCGGACCGAAAGGATATTGCGGAACAGGGCGGCGACGATAAAGCGACTTTTTTGACCGAGGTACGCCCGCAAGAGGACTACCCCAATATTGGTCGAACGATTCATGAAATCGCCGCCCTCAGCCGAAGAGGTGTTGAAATCGTCGGCATCCGTGCGCGGTCTGGAGTCAAGAGAGAGGGATTGAGTGAACACATACTCGAACCGGGCGACAGGATCATTGCCAAGGTTGCGACATCAGAACTGCTCACCCTCAGGAAACTTGAAGGGATCGAAGTCGGGTTGCGCCAGGGGCCATCGGCCGAAAACACCTCGGAGCTGATCGTCGCCGAAGCTATCGTGACGCTTTCACGCCGAAGCCGCGGAGTGCGCATTGCCCAGCTTGCCATGGGGCACCGATACGGCATGCGTGTTCTTGGCGCCCATCGACATGGGGAAGTGCTTGGACCCGACCTGTCGACGGCGCTTTTGCGCCCCGCCGATAAGCTGCTTTTGGAAGGAACACCTGAAGGCTTTGCCCGAATGACCGAGGCGGGCGATCTTGCCGCGATCACGGATGCCGGGGGCCGCGCCTTCCGCCGCGGGAAAGCGCCGCTAGCTCTGTTCGCGCTTTTCGCGGTTGTGGCGCTCGCCGCAGCCGGGTTCGCCGAGATCAGCGTGCTTGCCCTTGTCGCGGTCGCTGCCATCCTCGTGCTCCGGTGCATCGACAGCGGCGAAGCCTGGGCGTCCATCGACGCCAGCGTCCTTGTGCTGATCTTTTCCATGCTAATCGTCGGAAGCGGTATGCAGAATGCAGGAGCTGTCAACCTGATCGTGGAGACATTGGTGCCGACTCTCGTAGAGTTGCCCCTAATTGTTACGCTCGCTGCGATCTACATACTGTCTTCGGCGCTCACCGAGGCGGTTACCAACAACGCCGTTGCCGTCGTCGTTACACCTCTCGCGATCGGTGTTGCGGAACAACTCGGTGTCGACGCAAAGCCGTTCGTCGTCGCTGTGATGTTTGGCGCAAGTGCAAGTTTCGCCACTCCGGTCGGCTATCAGACCAACACATTGGTATATGGCGCAGGGAACTACAGGTTTTCCGACTTCCTCAGGATCGGCGTTCCGATGAATCTTATCGTCGGCGCAGCAGTGGTCGGGGTGATCCCGGTATTCTTCCCATTCTAGGGTATCCGGTCTTGTTCTGCGGTGCTTGTAGCGCATTTTGCGCGCGCTGCATGAATTGTCAGCAGGAGCAGCATGAGGATCCCGGCCGTTGCGGCAATAGCTGATCCTGAGAGAATTCCAAGCTTTGCGGCATTCAGCGTCGCCGGATCGAAGGCCAAGCCCGCTATGAACAGCGACATCGTGAAACCGATACCAGTTAGAAACGAGCCGGCCAGAATTAACGGCCCCGACAAGCCCGGCGCTAACACTGCCAGGCCTGATCGGACAGCTAGCCAGCTGAACCCGAAGACGCCGATCGGTTTTCCTAACACCAGGCCGACAATTATCGCCAAGGAGACCGGTTGTTCGAAATCGGCACCCTGAACCGTGATGCCGGCATTTGCCAGCGCGAAGATCGGCATGATTGCAAAGCCGACCCAAGGGTGCAGCATTGTCTCGAGCCGTTCGACTGGCGAGAGTGCCTCCGTGACCGCTCTGCTTGCTTGGCGCAGGTTATGGCGGGTTGCGGTATCTCCCTGCTGCCGATCGCCGGCCGGAACGGCGCGCAGGCGCCCAAGGATTGCATGCAGCCGGGCATCGCTTACCCATATGCGCGTCGGCGTCATAAGGCCCAGAATGACTCCTGCGCTGGTCGCGTGAACGCCGGAGGCGTCGATGCATAGCCAGACTGCCGCACCGAGAAGAAAATAAACCGGGACACTTCTGATCCCGACGCGCGAGGCGCCTGCGACGATACTAATTCCCAGCAGACCCAAACCGAGCGCCGACCAGTTCAACGCTTCCCCGTAACCGAAGGCGACTACGAGAATTGCGCCAATATCGTCAAAAATGGCCAGAGAAAGAAGGAACAGACGCAAGGTGGACGGGATCCGCCTTCCGAAAAGCGCCAGGCACCCAATCACGAACGCCGTATCGGTTGCCATCACGGTTCCCCAGCCGTGCGCCCCGGGCTGCCCGGACATCAACAAATGATAGAGCGCGACCGGCACCACCATGCCGCCCAAAGCGCCCGCGAATGGCAGGGCGGCCTGTCGCGGGTTTTGCAATTCGCCCAGTACGATCTCGCGCTTGAGCTCCAGAGAAAGCACGAAAAAGAAGAGGGTCATCAGCCCGTCGTTGATCCAGTGTCGCAGCGAGCGGGTGAAATCGAACGAACCGAATGTCAGGCCAATTGGGGTCTTCCAGAAGCCCAGGAAGCCTTCTTGCCAAGGCGAGTTTGCCAGCGCCAAAGCCAGCAGAACAGCCAGGAACAGGAGCCCACTCGCGGCCGCTTGGATCTCTAGGAAGCGAGCGAAGGGTTTTGTTATTCTATCGGCGGACTCTTGGGGCAGGCTTTGATGATTGTCTATCATGGGACAACTACGCCAATTCGGGTGAAAAGAGACTACGCCATTGAAGCGTGGACGCAATGACCACGTGGATCAATGTCTTGCTATGCAGGTGCCATCCACGCTGGATATTCACCAGCAGGTTTTTCAGTTTCTGAGAAACGGACAATGCGGAAACGGTTGATTAGGCTTCACAAATTAAGGAGCAGGTTAGCATCCGGCATTCATGAAGCCCCGGAGTTGGTTCTTTGTCATTTCCCCACGAACGGCTCCGAACAATAGCTGGATCGTCACCAGAAGTCGTTTGTCAGGCTTCGGTGCTTCGGCTCTTTCCTTGAGCCAGCTGTGACTTTCCAAAGTTGAGTCCGCTTCACTCAGAATTTTGAAACCAGCGGCCAATAGATGCGTGGACATTTCCTCGGATGTCGCGAGATGACTGATCGAAGGTTCTGAAGCCTAAGGTGCCGGATACAAAACTCACCGCCTTCTCCCTGCAAAATGTCATAAATTCAAAACCTTGCGCCGGGTTTGAGAAAACGTCGCGCCTCGGCATAGACCGTAGCCTTTTCCGGGACGTTCATAGCGACGTGAACTGGAACCGCACCATCGAAATGGTTGTCGGGAAAAGAAAGGTTTGTTGAATCACCCTGAAGGAACACGGTTTTGTCGCTCAAGTTGACCCCTTCCGAAATCTCGTTTGCCGCATCGTATAACTCTTGCGTCAAATCCATCTTCCTTGGCGGGTATCTTCGCTCCGAAGACTTCCGCCGCGCGAAACACGAAGGGCTGGTTCAGACGTCTGTATCAGCAAGCGCCCGGTATACGGTCATTCTTGAAATCCCTAGTTCACGCGCGATCTGGGCTTTTGCGGTGCCCTCGTTAGCCAATCGCCGGATTTCCTCATCATCAACCGATTTCCGCCGCCCCTTGTAGACACCCTTACCTTTGGCGGTGTCGATCCCAGCACGCTGACGGTCGCGGATAAACTTCAGCTCCATATCGGCGGCCATACCGAGAACGGTGATGACCATGCGACCCATATCTCCGGCGGTGGTTACGTCCGGTTCAAGAACACGAAGTGATGCGCCCTTGGCGTCCAGCTCGTATACCAAGTTCAGCACGTCACGCGTGGAACGACCGAGGCGATCTAGGCGATGCACAACCAGCTCATCCCCTTCGCGCAGAAATTCCATCACTGTAGCCAATTCAGAACGGTCATCACGGGAAGCACCAGAGACTGATTCGGATCGGACAATCTCACAGCCTGCTGCTCTCAGCGTGGCTTTCTGGATATCAAGATCCTGGCTTGATGAGCTGACGCGGGCATATCCAATCTTGGGCATAGCAAACTGTCACATTAGGGTGGTTCCCACTCTGATAATGTAACAATATGCTGTTGACTACTCATTTGTGACATCTTGGCGTGCCACATCACCCTGTCTCCTGCGGGTGCACCCTTTTGTGACGCACGGATCAGGCCACCATTGCTCCGAAGTCGATCCTCTTTTCCAAATCGACATCGAACCGGCCATACGGATTGATGTGGGAATAGATCAGTGGCGTCAGGCCGTGGTAATCCCGCTCGGACAAGCGGGTTGCCCATCCCGGTTCTGACAACACGGATTGCACCATACGCGTGTTTACATAGACAAGGGATGCTTGAAGCAGGTGTAACGCATGGGCGGAGATTTCCTGATCGGCAACCCGGTTGCTGGAAATCTCGCCGCCCTTTCCAAAAAACACGAACCCGTTCGCGCTGTTCCAGTTCTCAACCACATTCAGTCCTTCATGGATCTCGCGGCGGAAGTCCTCGGATCGGAGATAGCGGCATAAAAAGATCGTCTTGATCGCGCGGCCCAGTTCAGCGAGCGCTTTGTAAGTCGGGTGCATCACATCGGCGCGTGCAAAGCGGCGGATGTCTTTGACGACCTTCTCGCCGTGGCTCTTACGCGTTCCGGGTTTCTGTCTCATCTCCACTCCTTGGTGGTTACGATGTGCCAGAAACCCTCTCTTATCAAATCGACTTAAACTGTCCCATTGGTGCTGACATCAGACAACTCGACAATGCAGGTCATTTTTCACGCCATGCTTATCCATTTTCGACCAAAGCACGGGAATACGACCAAAATCCAAAGCAGTACCCTGCTCTTTGAGTGGGTAGAGATTGCTGGCGGCTGAAGAGGTGACGCCGGTCTGGAGCGGCTGCAGAGATCAATAATCAGGCGTACCCCAATCTGAGCCGGGCCCTAAAAAACATTTACCATTAGCCTATTGTAGCCAACCTCAACGATCGCCATCTCAGTTACATTGGCACTCTGGTGTGGCGAGTGCCAATGGGTTTTTAAGCACGCCATCCACCCCCGTAAATCTTGAAAGGCAGCATACCTATGTTGTTTACCCCGCTCCACGACCGCGTTCTGGTTCGTCGCATTGAAAGTGACGAAAAGACATCGGGCGGTCTGATTATCCCCGACACAGCCAAGGAAAAACCGCAAGAAGGTGAAGTGGTTTCCGTTGGTGCAGGCGCAAGAGACGAGTCCGGTGCGCGTATCGCAATGGACGTCAAAGCTGGCGACAAGATTCTGTTCGGCAAATGGGCCGGTACAGAAATCAAGATCGACGGTGAAGAACTGATGATCATGAAGGAGAGCGATATTCTTGGCATTTTGGCCTGAACGTCGCCGAACCTTTCCACTTAATCTCATCTAGGATTACAAACATGTCTGCAAAAGACGTAAAATTTGGCACGGACTCCCGTGACCGCATGCTCCGGGGCGTCAACACGCTCGCAAACGCTGTAAGAGTCACCCTTGGCCCCAAGGGCCGCAACGTGGTTCTCGACAAGTCCTATGGCGCGCCGCGCATTACCAAGGACGGTGTCACGGTCGCCAAGGAAATCGAACTCTCGGATGCGTTCGAGAACATGGGTGCACAGCTGGTCAAGGATGTTGCGTCCCGCACCAATGACGAGGCAGGCGACGGCACAACAACTGCGACCGTACTTGCGCAGGCTATTGTCAAAGAAGGTATGAAGTCAGTTGCTGCGGGTATGAACCCGATGGACCTGAAACGCGGCATCGACAAAGCGGTTACAGCCGTTGTTGTCGAAGTCAAAACCATGTCCCGCCCCGTAGGCGACACCGCTGAGATCGCCAAAGTCGGCACCATTTCCGCTAATGGAGAAGTCGCTATCGGTCAACAGATCGCGGACGCGATGGCAAAGGTCGGTAACGAAGGCGTCATTACCGTCGAAGAGAACAAAGGTCTCGACACTGAGACCGAAGTGGTCGAGGGCATGCAGTTTGATCGTGGCTACCTCAGCCCATACTTCGTTACGGACCCAACCAAGATGACCGCAAACCTGGAAGATTGCGTCATTCTGCTTCATGAGAAAAAGCTGACATCATTGGCTCCTATGGTGCCTTTGCTTGAGGCTGTTATGCAGGCAGATAAGCAACTCTTGGTTATCGCTGAAGACATCGATGGCGAAGCACTCGCGACGCTTGTGGTGAACAAGCTTCGGGGTGGCCTCAAAGTAGCTGGTGTCAAAGCGCCTGGGTTTGGGGATCGTCGCAAAGCAATGTTGGAAGATCTTGCAACCTTGACCGGCGGCCAAGTGATTTCTGAGGAATTGGGGATCAAGCTGGAGAGTGTCACGATGGACATGCTTGGCGACGCGAAGAAGATCACAATTACCAAAGACACAACAACTGTGATCGACGGGGCGGGTGACAAGGACGCAATTGCTGCGCGGGTTAATCAGATCCGTGCATTGATCGAAGATACGACCTCAGACTACGACAAAGAAAAACTGCAAGAACGGCTCGCAAAACTTGCAGGTGGCGTTGCTGTGATCAAGGTCGGTGGCGCAACTGAGATCGAAGTTAAGGAGCGTAAAGACCGTGTCGATGACGCGCTGAACGCAACACGAGCCGCTGTTGAAGAAGGTGTTGTACCGGGCGGCGGTGTCGCACTGGTGCATGCTGGTAAGGTTCTCGAAGGTCTTAAAGGAGACAACGCAGATCAGGCGGCTGGTATCGCGATCATTCGCAAGGCGCTCCAAGCGCCTCTACGCCAGATTGCCGAAAATGCTGGTGTCGATGGATCGGTCGTAGCTGGAAAAATTGTTGAGAATACCAGCAAGTCGTTTGGCTACGACGCACAGTCAGAGCAATACGGCGACATGTTAAAGGCCGGTGTAATCGATCCGACCAAAGTCGTTCGGATAGCACTTGAGTATGCTGCATCTGTGGCAGGCTTGCTGATCACGACCGAAGCGATGGTTGCGGATAAACCTACGGCAGCAAACAGCAGTGGCATGCCTGATATGGGTGGTATGGGCGGCATGATGTAAATCACGACCTACCGGCCCGCAGGTAAACGCTTGCGGGCCAACCTGTGTTTTCAAAGCACTGGCGATTTTGAAGTCAATCCTGCTCAGGGACAGACCCAAGTCTTACTAAAAATGTCGGGTCTCCGACTTCGCCGGAATCGCTATCTTCTATCACCATATAAGCGTCAGCACCGACGCAATTTTCCGCGCGAAATTCACGTTCTGCCCGCTCTTGAGCTTCATGGGGCGTAGAATATTGTAGTTGCTTGTCGATTTGAAGGTTGCCTTGCTGCCCGCGCGCAGCCGTCTTGGCAATGTATGTCTGGCAGACATAGTGAGCCTTTGTACCGGACTCTTCTACTTCACTCATAGGGTCTTCCAAATCTAAATCAAAGGCGTTTCGGGACATGTCTCGGACGTCGCCCGCGCGAGGGTGCTCAACTCAGCTAAGCTGAATACCTCGGGCGGACGAAATCCGATACGTTTTGGTTACTTCACTTTCTTGCCACCAATTTCCAGAGGAGGTTTTCCGGTCAGAGAATTGGATGTCGCAGACACTTTCGGCTTCTCTTGCTTGGGTTTTTTGGCTTCTTTGTTGCCACGCTTGCTGTTGTTGCCTTTGGCCATGAGAGGTCCTTTCAAATGCAGCGATCCTGAGCCGGGATGGCAAGGGCATCACTGCGCCGTACGCCTCGCGCCGGATCTCCGGCGCAGGGCGGTAGATGTATCAGACGTGCGTATGGATGGCGGCTTCTTCCGCAGCCTCGTCCAGCACCTTTTGCTGGCTACGTGATATGGTAGTAACAGGGCTGCTAAACATCGCATTTGCGGCGGCAAAATCTTTGGCTGTGTCGATCTCGGTCCAGTCCAGACCACTGATATCAAGAGCATGAAACTGCGTACCTTTGTCGACCAATTGCGCATATGCCGCCTCGTAATACGCCTGGAGGTTTCCACGGCTCTCCATCATTTCTGAAAGCTCTGCGAACAGCAGTGCACCCGTTCCGGCGCTGATCTTCTCAATGCCGATAGATTCACCCAACGCGCGCTTCGGATCGACGGACTTGCCAACTTCAAGGACCTGCATCTGTTCGTCTGCGATGACCTTAACTTCTTCGTCCTCAAGCGCGATGTTGCGGTCGATACACAAGACGTTTGCGTTGTCACTGTCCAAGAGCTGGCGCAGGATTTTGACATCAAACACGACGTCGGCATCGAATTTGACAAACTCAGCTGTACCAATCTCTTTGGCCGCCAGCATCAGGGAGTAGCCTGTGTTCGTCTCGCGGTATCGGTCGTTGATCACATAGGTGACACGGATGCCGCGAAATGCCTTTTCAACAAATTTCTTGATCTCATCAGCCCGGTGACCCAGAACCAGAACGAATTGCGACATTCCGCAGCTCAGGCAATTGCGGATCATGCGTTCAAGGATGACAGATCCGCCCACAGTCAGTAGGCTTTTCGGGCAATTGTCGGTCAGGGGGCTGAGGCGGGAGCCAATGCCAGCGGCCAGAATGACGGCAACCGGCGCACGGTGTTTTTCGTTTTTCATGATACTTGAATCCTAAATGAGCCGTATTGAATCAGGCTATTTTTGCGTTGGAACCTTCAGATTTTCGTTGATGTTTTTTCCGCGCAGCCACGATTTGTAGAGGCCCCAAAACACCTGGCTTGCCGCAAACACCCAAAGCATAGGTATGAGTTGATCAAAGATGAGTGCCGCAGAGAGCATGAAGATGAAGACGCCTTCATCAAAGGCGAGCATCTTGCTTTGTTCACGCCCGAACCAGGCTAGATTTGCCTTCAGACCAAATCCTAGCCCCGCAGTGGTCTGTACCTGTTTCATTTGCGCGATCTGAGCAGGATAATCAGGGTTGCGTCCCGTTTCGATCTCAAGAGCCACGTATTTCGCGTAGCCGCGCAATCCATAGAACGCGATACCAACCAGAGACAAAAAGACCGGCGTGACGCTGTTAGTTTGGGCAAATGCAGCGAAGCCTGCCGCCCCGAACCATAACGTGACCTGCACTTGATCCGTGATACGGTCGTAATAACTGCCGACGGGGGACGAAACCTTTCTGTAGCGCGCCAACTGACCGTCCATGCAATCCAGGACGTGGCTGATATGGATCAGGATGGCCGCCGCGATGAAACACGCAGTCCCTCCGATCAGAATTGCAAACGTTGCCGCGATAGCCACAAGGAACGAAGCCGCTGTGAGCCGGTTGGGTGTAATCGAGGGGATGTCGACAGCGCCATAGTTGGCAACGATAGCCAGCGGTGCAGTGACAAAGGACGACCACCATTCGTCATCGCGGGTCTTGGTCGCCCAGAGGCGTTTCAGCTTATCGTTCATGACACCACCCGCAGATCTGCGGGCACTGGCGACACGGCGCGAAGCTTTTGCTTTGGCCTGACCAGAGTTACAAGGTCTGCCGCATCTGCCTGAAGCGCCAGCAACACGTCCTTGAGGGTGGACAGGAAATACCGGATGTCGTCATCCGAGAGCTCCCCGATATTACCGACCTGAAAAACCTTGCCCGCAAAGCATCCCTTTCCTTCATAGATGATGATGGAATGATCACGTAGACGCGCGCGCAGATCATGCACGGATACTGATTCCGGAACCTGCACTGTCGTCAGAACAGAACACATGTCCGCCTCATCAACCAAAAAGTCGAGGTTGAGCCTGCGCATGCCGTTCCGCAGCAGATCAGCCCGTGCCTTGATGCGGGCATGTCGCTTAAGGACGCCCTCGCTCAGTATGTCCGTTAGCGCTTGGTCCAGCGCGAAAAATAACGGAACAGCAGGCGTGTTGGGTGTCTGGCTGTGGGCCTTGAGGAAAGCATAGAACGTTGCGAGGTTCAGATATGTGGTTTTCGCCGCGTGACGCTTGAGGCGCTTGAACTGTTTCTTGCGGCCCACGACAAACGACAGGCCCGGATAAGACCCCAGTGCTTTGGAGCTGGAACTGGACAGGAACGCGATATTGCACGCCTCCATGTCGATCAACTCCGCGCCAACCGAGCTGACCCCATCCACCACAAAGAGCGCGCCACTGGCTTTGACAAGGGCCCCAATCTGCGCCAGCGGGTTCAGCATACCGGAACAAGTCTCATGGTGTACCATGGCCACCACATCAATCTTGTGTGTCGCAAGGTAGGTTGCGATCTGCGGTATTTCGAACGCTATGCCCCAGGGCATTTCGATCAGATGGGTCCGCTTGTTGTGGATCACAGATGTTTTGTGCAACCGCCCGCCAAACTCGCCGTTCGACAGGATCAGCACGGCACCATCTCCGACAACTGAGGACAATATCGCCTCATTCGCTGCTGTCCCGGAGCCCGTGATCACCACCGCGCGGTAGCGTTCCCGTTTCCTTATCTGAAAAAGTGAGAGTATTTTGTGCTCGATACCTGCAAGAAGGGCATCAAAATCAGTTTCCCGATGGCAGATATCCTCTTTGCAAATCGCGGTACGCAGGGTCTCGGCCACATTCACAGGGCCGGGGGTGAAAAGCAGATGTTTGTCCAAATTCAGGCCATGCTCCAACGACGCTGCAACCTGTGGTCTCAACGCCGGTACGCCCATGGTGCGTCCCCGAGCGCGAACCGCGCAGAGACTTCGAGAGGGCACAAATCGAGTTCGAAAACACAGCCCTAATGGGGGCTGTTGTTGTGTCGTCCGAAAATTGGACGCGTATTGAAGAACTATGGGATACCTGATCCTGTCAATTTGAGCGGATCAGGAGCGCCACAGATGCAGCTTAGCAGCATCCTGGCAACGGTGTCGTAAGGTCGAACAGAAATGCTCATTAGCGATGCGGCCATTTGATAGCCATCAGACCTGCGTTGCCAGGCTGCGAAAACATCAGGCAACAGAGGAAGAAGAAGTGAGCGATCAAATTAGGCCGTAGAAATACTGATGCTCGCCATGATGGTGCGTCAGTCGATAAAGACGTAGCGCCAAAGTCATGCAATAGCAACACATATATCGACCCCCTAAGAGCGACAATCACCATGCGCAAGTGGATCGAATCGCACATGCAACGCGCCCACCCGAGGCAGCGCCATCAGGAACAGGTTGCCCCCAATCCCCTAAAGTGAGGTGATCAGAGGCGGCCTACGTCGCTTGCCTGACAGAGCGTTTCCGGCGATCGCCACAAGCAAAACTGCGCCGCCAGTCAATGTGTTGAGCGTTACGGTTTCACCGATGAACAACCAGACCCACAACGGGCCAAGCAGAACCTCAGCCAGTGACAACAGCGCAAGTTCCGCAGCAGGAAGGCTGCGAGACCCCAGCGTATACAGGATCAACCCGGCGCCGACCTGAAACACTCCCATGCCCATTGCAATGCCGCCATCCCGGACCGACAACACCAGAGACAATTCTAAAAACAGACAAATGCCGGACGTCACGATGATGCCGAACAATCCGGACAGAAACACCGACGGCAGCATTTCACCCGATTTGCCCCACCGCAGCGCCACAGTGAAGACCGCAAATCCAAAGGCGGACCCCAAAGCCGCCAGGCTGCCCTTCAGGGCGACGCCTCCGGATTTATCTGCGACCATGATCGCGATACCGGCAATGGCAACGGTGATCGCCACCCAGGTGGCAGGGCGTACAAGTTCGCGCAAGACGATCCACCCCAGAACTGCCGCCATAAAGGGTGCTGTTGCAAACAGAAGCATGGCGTTTGCCACAGATGTCGCCTGGATTGCATATATCCCTCCGGAATAAGCAGCCACCAGCGACAGCCCTGCGATCACTGCTGGGAACCCGGTGCGGCGGATCTGGGCAAAAGGGCTTTCACCAGAGCGCATGCGAATGAACACATAAAGCAGAAGTGACAGGCTGGCCGATCGGTAAAGTAATATCTGCCACACAACCGCGTCTTCGATCAGCCGTATTCCAAGCCCGACTGTCGACCAAAGCACACCAGCAGCAAAGACAAACAGGACACCAAAACGGTGCCCGTCCGTGCCTTGTGACGGTTGGCTCATGGCAGTCATTTGGTCTCCGTAGGACATTTCTTTCTCATTGCTAGCGATGCGGCTGTCGCTTTGGCCTTCCGTTTGCGACACCGAAACTGTTGCGTGGCAAATGGATGGCAAGAAATGGCCTCAGACCGGCATCTGCTGCTGACGTCATTATTGACCGGTTCAGACAATACTTCGGGTTTAGCGCTAGGCAACCGATGGAAGACCGGAAAAACTATGCGTTTGAATCTAAGTCGTCGCCTCTTTTGGTGTGCAACTTGTTTGCAATCCAGTGTGGAGGTCCGCAAAACGCATAAAGCAGTCTCCTGCGCAAACGCAGCGAATTCACACTCCGTCCGCAGTGCTCGTCTTCATCACTCTGAGGAACATGGTCTGCAATCGACCGAAAGCTGCCGAATGCATCCGCAGCACCTAAGCTGAACGGCAATGTCGGCTCGGGGCTCTTACCGCCAGTCCAAACGTACCGCAGAGAATGGCAGCGTCGAGCCCAATCTGTGAATTTGATTTTCTCGCTGCGCGCGCTCGCAGCACAGATTTTGCTGCGCGGGCATCATCTTGAACACGGCAGTGCGGCGTAAAGAGCGGCTATTGGTGCCGGGCGCAGCGATGTTTTGTCAGGCAATTCGCGAGACGCGGACTTTGCTACCGCTAGCCATGGCGCAGAGTTGTGCGAGTTTGATGGTCGCGATGCGCAGAAACCAGACTTTGCAAACTTTGGCGGACGAGCCAATGCGGACACTCAACATCTCTCTCGTATGCTGCGGTTGCGACCCGCTTATCCACAACAGCAGTCACCTAGCTGAATTGGCGGACACGGGACAGTTGCATAGGAACAAAACACACAGCAATCGCCTTCCAATGGCTTCAAAACGACATTGCATGATTTGCATTCATAAAACCACTGGCACGAGGCAGTTGGCATTCTTTCGATTTCAATGTGCCCACACTCGGGGCAGGTCAAAGTGCTATCAAGCACCGCAGTTTGTTTAGTCATTGTTTCACATCTGCATGATTAGATAGTTGTTGATTTGAAGCTCATTGAACACGATGGCCCATGCCAACACGGTGATCGCACTGTTTCCTACAAGCCACCATTTCAGATTTACCAATGTCCCGTTTCGATGCGATACGAACCACGAAACAGCGACCAGCGCTGTTGAGATGCCGAAAACATAATAGCTTGCCGCTGCTATTTTTCCGAATACCGCCAACCAACTGCCGCCCAAGCCTAACAACATCATGGCCATTGGAAGAACACAGCATGTTGCGACCCCCAGAGTGGAAACCGATCCCAAGTAGCTGAGGGTCACATAATTCTTCATCTTTCGCTCCCGAGGTACTCGATTTGATTGCGTTGAGGCACCGACATTTAAAACGTATAACTCCTGTAGTAACTACAGGATCAAAAGGGGGGGGCACTTCACATGATTGCGATAGGTGAGGCTTCCCGGCAAAGCGGGGTCGGCATAGAAACCATCCGCTACTACGAACGCGAAGGTATCGTACCAAGACCCGCACGAGCTCTGAATAATCGTCGCCTCTATTCAGCAAGCGATGTGGGAAGACTTCGATTTTTGAAGAAATGCCGCGACCTGGGATTTCCTCTATCTGATGCAAAGGCGCTTTTGGAGCTGTCAGAAGGAACTGCCGAAGACTGCCGGTCAGTGAAAGAATTGGCCGAGGCACACACTGCCAGCATTCGAAGCAAGATTGATGAGCTCAGACGCCTGCAGCACGCTTTGAATGAGCTTACAGCCAATTGTGATAGTGGTAACGTTCACTGCCCGTTGCTGCAAAGACTGAGAACGATGGATGGTATTTGACTCTGGCTACTGTGTGGAAGCTCAGGATCTGGGGTTTAGCCAGATCACGTCAGACCAAGGTCTGTGGTGCGATAACAGATTGTAGTTCATAGTCGATTTCACGATGAGAGAGAAAGTAACTGACCTGACGATTGGCAATTGGTCGTTGTCGCGAGTCTTTCTTGCGGCCAGTATCGTTGTGATGGGCACTGCTACCGCAATCGTCGGGGTCTGGGTGTCAAATCGAATTCAGAACGCAGTCGTGCAAAACTCCGCCAATTCCGCAGCGCTGTATATGGAAAGCGTAATATCCCCGCTCAGCCAGGAATTGGCACATGGCGACCGCCTTTCGGAGCAGGCGAGCCTGGCGCTGGACGAGATTTTCATGACCCAGCCAATGCGTGACCGCATTGTCTCTTACAAATTCTGGAAGCAAGGCGGAGTGATTGCGCATGCCTCGGATACAGATATCATTGGAAACCGTTTCAATCCAACGGATGATCTAAGGCGGGCGTGGAGCGGTGAAATCTCCGGCTCTTTCGAAGAGCTTGATCATGCCGAGAGCGCCGCCGAGGCGGCATTGGGGATACCACTACTTGAAGTTTACAGCCCCATCCGCGAACTCTGGTCCGGCGAAATCATCGCAGTTGCGGAGTTCTACGAAAGAGCTGATCAGCTGGAGTTAGACTTAGCCAAGGCCAGGCGAACAAGTTGGTTGGTCGTCGGTTCCGCATTTCTGGCAAGTACGATTGTTTTGTATTCCATCGTCGCAATTGGTGACGAAACAATTCGACGACAGGGGGCTCTTCTTAAACGGCGCCTGACAGAAAGTGAGAAGATGGCTGAGCAGAATGCCCTGCTGCGGTCGCGTGTGGTCGATGCGTCGGAAAGATACGCCACGCAAACGGATCGGTTCCTCAAGAATCTTGGAGCCGAGCTACATGATGGCCCTGCGCAATACCTGTCGCTCGCCGCCCTTAGACTGGAGGCGGCGTTTTCCAAAGGGTCCGAAAGGCCTAAAGAGGCAGAGGAAATTCAGCAGTCTTTGCAAAAATCTCTGGCTGAAATTCGTGCAATTTCGCGAGGGCTGTCCGCGCCGGATATCGACAGCCTGTCACTCGTCGATGTTGTGAAGAGAGCCGTAGAGGATCACGCTGAACACAGCCCGTTGCGACCGGATACTTCTTTCTTGGGTAGCCAGGCACCAGAGTTGTCATTGTCCGACAAGCTGTGCGTTTTTCGGTTCCTTCAGGAGACGCTTTCCAATGCCGCGAGATATGCTCCAGCTTCCAAGTGCACTGTTATCTCTGAGGCGCAGAGCGACTGCATAGTTGTGAAGGTCAAAGACGACGGACCTGGATTTGACAGGTCAGAAGAAACCGCGTTGCGAGACGATGGTGGCCAGGGGCTTATGGGCTTGCGAGATCGGGTCGAGAGTATTGGTGGCAGGTTCGAAGTCGCATCGAGACCGGGTGAAGGCACCACCATTGCTATGACACTCTTTCCCAGAAAGTTAGGCACATCATGACTACATCTGTCGTAATAGCTGATGATCACCCGATATTTAGGGATGGTTTGCAACGAACGTTGGATGAAGCTGATCGTTTTGAAGTTTTAGCTGCTGGGTCCAGCGCTGAAGAGGCAGTATCGCTGGTCGGCACGCATCAGCCCGACATAGCCATTCTTGACCTCTCGATGCCCGGTGGCGGGATAAGCGCGACACGTAAAATTGCGGCAATGGCAAATCCGCCCTTCATTGCAATCTTGACGGTCTCAGAGAACAGCAGCGACGTCGCGGACGCGTTGGAGGCGGGCGCGATTGGGTACATTGTCAAGGGAGTAACCGCGAGCGAATTGACTGCTTCCTTACACGGCATCGCCGCAGGTGAAGGGTTCGTTTCTCCGGGCTTGGCCTCGCGGGTATTGCTTCAAATCAACGCTGACACCGGCATGTCTATTAACAGCAGCATTCTCGATGACCTTACGCATCGTGAGGAAGAAATACTTAGACGTGTGGCCAAAGGACTTAGTAATCGTGAAATCGCTGACGAGTTAGACCTTCAGGAAAAGACCGTGAAGCACTACATGACGGCAATCCTGTCCAAGCTTCATGCGCGAAATCGGGTAGAGGCCGCGCTCATTGCGCACGATGTTTGGAACAAGGGAGATTAACTGCGGTCTCTTTGACGACGATGACGGCCCCTCACAAAGAGAAGCCGCCAACGGATCATCGCCTGGAGTTGCTGTTCAGTTAGCAACCGACTGTAACCTCCGGCGATCAGAGGCCGTCGCGTTTCTCTCAACAACAGTCCGGTTGTACGGGTCTTTCAACTCGTAGCGCCCAAACTCGATCTCCTCTTTCCAACCATTGGCATAGTTTACTTCGATATTGTTGCCCTGGCGTTCGATTTTCGTGGGTCGACTTCCAGCAGTGCCGCCTTGCCCAGAAGAACGCACATTGTCGATTGAGATACCATTTGCCAAAGACCGGAGCCTTGAGACGTCAGCACCAGTCGCGGGGCGCTCCTCAACAGTTCGGTTCTGAGCATTCTTTCTCTCGTACCGCCCGTTTTCGATCTCCTCCTTGGTTCCGTCCGAGTAACGCACCTCAATGCCGCTGGCGTTGGTCTCGACCTTTGTTATCCCAGCCGAACCCGACGGCTTGCCCCCTGCTTGAGACCGATCCTTCTTTCCGCTGCCTCTATTGGAGCGTTTCGAGTCATCATCGTCATCATCATCGTCATCGTCGTCGTCATCGTCGCGACCACTTTTTCCTGATCCCGAATTGTCGTCGCGGTCATCATCTCTGTCGTCGTCGCGATCATCGTCTCTGTCGTCATCACGATCATCATCCCGGTCATCGTCTCGGCCGCTGCTACCGGACCCTGAGTTGTCGTCGCGGTCATCATCTCTGTCGTCGTCACGATCATCGTCGCGACCATCCCCGTCTTTCCCCTTGCCGCTCTCGGCAAAGGCATATGAAGGTTCAAAATGTAGACGGCCATCGGCATCAAACGCTAGCACATACGGCGTCGCCGCAATCAACGAAGCCAACGCCGCAGTACTAAGAAGTTGACCCAGTTTTCTTTGAATTTTCATTTTCGCCTCCAATTCTGATCATCACGCTTAGTGACATTGAAGACAGGTTACTTCTGGTTCGGCTTTCCCACATCGGGCTTAGGTCTGACGAATTTCAAGCCGAACGTCTTAGTCAGATCAGTCATACTAATAGAGTTTTGCTGAGCCATGTGACCAGTTCAGTGGGAACTAACACCGTCACCCATCAACTCGTCATCTGGTTCGAGGTGAATGACAAAGACGGAACCCGGATAGAAACGATCCAATTCTTCCTCGATGTCATTGCATATATCGTGCGCCGCGCTGACTGGCATTGTGCCGTCCACAACAAGATGAAACTCCACGAAGATGACATTCGCGGATCTGCGCCCTTTGAGGTCGTGGTACTCTAAGGCTGCGCCGAGATTTGCTTCGATTGCGTTGGAAACAGTCTGCAAGTCATGGTCCGAAAGGCTCACATCCATCAGGCCATCGACGGATGCCCGAATAACTTTCCATCCTTCCCACAAGATGTTCAGTGCAACAAGAATTGCCAGAATTGGGTCGAGGATTAGCCAGCCGGTAACAAGCGCAAGTATAAGCCCCGCGATGACACCAACTGAAGTCATGACATCTGTAAAAATGTGTCGGGAGCTTGCCTCCAATGCAGGCGAACCCTCACGCCTGCCGATTTTGAGCAAAAGGTAAGCCCATGCGCCATTCACACCCGTTGCAATGACATTGACGACGATTCCAAGAAGCGGCGCATCCTCAAGATGCGGGTTTGGGAGTGCCAGTACAGCTTCTCTGATGATCAAGAACGCCGCCAGCACAATCAGTACGCCCTCGACGACAGCGGAAAGGTACTCGGCTTTTTTGTGACCAAAGGGGTGGTTTTCATCAGGGGGTTTATTGGCAACCCGAACTGCGAAATATGCCAGCAACGCCGCAACGACATTCACGGTAGATTCCATTGCGTCCGACAACAACGCCACCGAACCAGTTAGCCACCAGGCCAACAGTTTTAGGGCCAGTACGGCAATGGATATCGGAATGGACCAAAGTGCGATTTTTTGTGTCATTTGGCCGCGACCCTCAGTCAATCATGAACAGAAACTCAGGTGATTGGTGAGCTCCGATGTTCAAAACGTAAAACAGGTGTTTGGTGAAAAGGGAATAGGCCTTACGGCTTCCTACCGGCGACCAGCGACGGCATCAGATCCCCGCAGCATGGCGCCAAAGGATTGTTACTCGGATGGAGGCCCCGTCGACGAAACAGGAACAGCTTTGAGATAGGCGGCAATCGCCAAACGGTCCTCGTCCGTGAGGCGTGATGTGTTCTCGATGACGTCCGCCATCTCACCACCTGCGCTGTCATAATCCGGAGTGAAGCCGGATTTCAGGTATTCGGCAATGTCGGCCTCGGACCAATCAAGCTGGTCTGAGGTCAGGCCGGGGATACGCCCCTTTCCGCTGGGGTTTGGCGCTCCCGTCAACCAAAGATCGCGTTTCAGACCCCCTAACCCGTTGCGTGGCGTATGGCATTCGGCGCAGTGGCCAAGAGCCTCCACCAAGTACCGGCCATGTCGTTGTTGGTCGGTCAGATCTCCATCGAGCACCCAACCTGGCGGCATGAACAAATACTTCCATCCGCCCAGTCCGCGTCGAATGTTGAAGGGAAAGCCAACCTCATGCACCTCGCTTTCGGCTGCGGCCGCTGGCAGCGTGCCGAGAAATGCGTGAAGCGAAACGACGTCGTCCAATGACATGTTGGTGTAAGATGTATAAGGAAACGCTGGAAAATAGTGCTGCCCTTCGGGTCCGGTCCCATGGATCAAGGCATTGGCCAGATCCAGGGCAGACCAGGACCCAATACCAACTTGTTGGTCACTGGAAATGTTGGGGGCAATGAACGTGCCGAATTCCGTCTCAAACCGGCGACCACCGGAGAGCATGAGCTTGTCCTCACCAACCGCATCCGGCGCTGAATGACAGGATGCGCATCCCGCGGCGTGGAACACGATTTCACCTCTGGCGAGATCTGGGTTCAAACCATCGAGTTGAGACTGATCCATTCTTTGTGGTCGGGTCAGCACTAAACCGGCCAACCCAACCAAGATTGCAACGAAAGCGGTGAAAATGAAAAACCGCTTCACAGCTTTCTACCATCTAGTCTTTCGGTGCTCTGTACGCTTTGTGACATGCCGAACAGCTTCCACCCAGATCGCCCATAGCCGCTTTCAGGGCATCAACATCTTGGCCAGCCGCAGCCTGCATCGCAACGGCGGCGTCTGCCATGGCCTGCCCTTTGGCACCCACGTCGGGGAAGTTTTCCCAGATCGCAGGTAGCGCTCGGGAGGACGGATCGGATACATTGTCAGATCCCTGGGGCCACATCGCGGATTGGTCGATCTGCGTTAGTACAACAAGGTTGTTTGCAGCCCGTGTTGCGGCCTCGGCGTCATACTCCACCTCGCCTTTGGCCATGCCGCCAAGTGTACCAAGATTGAAGGCGTAGAGTTGCATGATTGAGGTTCGAGCCTTCACAGCCGGGTTTTCGCTTTCGTGGGCGATGGCAGTGCCAATTGCAGCCACTGATAAAATACCGGCCGCAATGATCGAAATTTTCTGCATCATGGTGTGTCTCCCTGTTCAATACTCCGGATGTTATCTTGAACGAATTTACTTGTAATTGTTTGTTATTGGTCGTCACTTGTTAATTTATGAACAATGAAAACTGGGATGATATTCGGTACGCGCTAGCCGTAAGCAAGTACGGTTCGTTGAACGCAGCGGCGGCGGCCCTGGGCGTTACTCATGCCACAGTACTGCGCAGAGTAGCCGCATTCGAAGAGCGCAATGGCTGCCGGATTTTTCAGAAAAGTCCGTCAGGATATTCAGTTCTGCCCGAAGCCAGTGCAATTCTCTCGGCCATGGAAAGCGTCGAAGACGCTGTGCTGTCGGTGGAGCGAGCGGTTGTCGGGGCAAACCGGTCTCCTATGGGTCACGTACGCATTACGTCTACCGATAGTCTTTGTCAGATCGTTCTACCTCGCATCCTGAACGAGATCTCACTACTTTACCCAGGCTTGAAATTGACTCTGCTGAGCCAAAATAGCCACCATGATCTTTCCAGACTGACAGCAGACATTGCTGTTCGCCCATCGATAAAGCTTGGGGACGGACTAGTCGGGCAGCGTGCAGGAACGCTGTCCTTCGGCGTCTTTGACGACGGTTTCCCAAATCGCAAATGGATGAGGCTCGACGGGGCGTTAAGCCGTTCACTTCCTGCCAAATGGCTGAAGGCGAATGTGAGCGCCGACGAAATGACCAACGGAGCAGACAGTTTTCTGGTACTACAGCAGATGGCTGCCTCGGGAGCTGGTAAAACCTTTCTGCCCTCATTTTTTGGCGACGTGGATACCCGCCTTAAAAGGTCGCAGGTCTTATGTCCTAAGATTGAGGTTCCCCTGTGGGTTGCGACGTTAGAGGAAATTGCGCAAACCCCAAGGTTTGCCGTTGTTCAGAAGGCGTTAGTTGAACGCATATCAGAAGCGCTAGCTAAGTGATTTGATGCAAAAGAGATTTTCGAGATCTTGCATTTTTGACTTTCAAAATTTGCAAAGACCAGTCGGAAATGCCCGCTTTTGGCTGCAAACAGTCCATTGGATTGGGCTTGGGAAAAGGTTTTGCGAACCAAATTAGGAACGCCCTAGTGAACTTTCGAGATTTCTGTTGTTTTCGTCATTCCTACGCAAAGAGAATTCAATGCCGACGGTTTGCCTAAACGGTGCACAGATCCACTACGATGATACGGGTGGCAAAGGAGAGACGGTCGTCTTTTCTCATGGCCTTTTGTTCAGTGGCGCGATGTTAGAAGCGCAGGTTTCTCAACTACGAGATCGCTATCGGTGCATTACTTTCGATCATCGAGGGCAAGGCAGGAGTGGCGTTGCCTTCGCAGCATATGCTTTTTTCGCCCAAGATGACGAAAG
The DNA here is from genome assembly GCF_059609705.1 of Ruegeria sp. YTSC192. Classification (NCBI taxonomy): domain Bacteria; kingdom Pseudomonadati; phylum Pseudomonadota; class Alphaproteobacteria; order Rhodobacterales; family Roseobacteraceae; genus Ruegeria; species Ruegeria sp. YTSC192. The sequence goes on along the minus strand of NZ_JBXWMG010000008.1, from coordinate 150,519 downwards.
TGAGCTTCCTGGCCAAGTCGCTCGGACACTTCGCAATACCGCTAGTTCGTTTGGTTGAGCATCTCAGCCCGAAGCGGAACTGGGAACTTTCAGCGTCAACTTGGTGGGAGTGTGTTTAGGTAAGCATCTCGAAGTTTAGCACTTCGACGCCCAACAATTGAATTGGCTATATCCGAGCAATGCAAAGTCCAGACCCCGAAACCAGTGTATCTCTGGTGAGCTCCAAGAAACTTGAGGCCAAGATCCTCACACAATTGCCTGCCAAGACTGTTCACTGAGATTGCCCCAATCTCACGAATAAAGATCTCTCTTTCGAGAAGCTCTTCCAACTCTGAAACAAAACCTGAAAGGAGCAAGCGAGTTGCATTCTCATGACCACGCGCAACATAAATCGCTGGACAATATGCAAAGTAGTCCCCGGGTAGCAAAGGGCGTTTCAGAAGATCTGGCGTAAGCTCCGCTTCATCAAACAGAAGATCATAGAAATTCTTTTCGGGATCAGACTTTGGAAATATCAAGCCAACGTGTCCAACGATTTTCGACCCAAGCATTACATAGGGCCCTGACAAAAGGCCCGATTTTTGTATGTCACGCCACACCGTATCAGCGGCCGAAAAGCCACCGGGTAAGCCATCTCCATCGTCCATCTCCATGTATGCCACAGCTTGTGTTACCGCCGATGAGGAGCCACCGAATTCGTTGAGCACTTCCTGATTGTTTAACAAACGATAGGCAGACCCTGAATGTTGTGCTCGCCCGGCCTCCCAATCCTTTCGGCAAGCGACCATATCCGCCGAGCTCCAACCGAGCTTTTCTTGCAGCTGGTACTCAAGGTCACCACGGATATACGACAGCGAGCGCTCATATTTGCTAATGGCGTCAACACTTACGTTGAGCATTACCGCCAATTCTTCTTGGGTCATACGGCCATGGCGACCGCTGCCAATTCGATGGGAACGTAGTTTCTGAGCAAAAAGAGACGTCCAATTTTTCATTTTGGTCTTGGGAACTGCTGGGTTCAACGGAGCTAGCATGCCAAAAATCCACGCTTTGCCCAAGCTTCTTACGGGTTTCTTACAGGTCTTTACGATTGTGGTCCGTGGGTTTCAGCCACGGGCTCCGGCAGCGTGAGCATCGTCGACCTTTGTTATGGAGAAAGACTATGCCCTACTGGACGATACCCTTTGCGTCACTTTTTGAAATGCTATGCTTTGCGGGACCGCGTGGTCGAAAAGGTCATGGACGACGAGCAAAAGAGGCAAGAAAATAGAACTAATAGGCAGTCGATCATGATATCGGGGCTCAGCAAAAACGTTCAGCTTGCAATGCCCTTATGACCCGCATTGCTCGCAACACTTGAATTGCAAAGTTGGATATTAAAGGTCCGCTTTGGGCTGCCACCTGTCATTAATGTGAAAAGTAACGAAAGGCGACAACGAGCCCAGAGCCGCCGTCGACCGAGCTTTGGCCCTTTGCGCTTGCGGCGCGTCGAGATCCGTAGGAACCGGACATTCCCTCTGTGTCTCGCAGGTGGCGTTGATGCGGACAAAGGGTGCATTCGCTGCGGATGCGCAGATGGCTGCTTCAGGTTTGGCGCACCGATAGGACATTGCAGCAGGTCGCGCCGGTTAGTCCGTATAGCTTTGGCAGGCATCAACTCCGTTGGCTGTCGAGGCAAGTAGCTGATCTGCATCACGGATGAGATCGGCGACCCGCCTGTCCGCCAGACGATACCGAACGAAGCGGCCTTTGCTGCGGCGACTGACCAGCCCGCATTCCAGCAGACAGCGCAGATGGTTCGAGACGTTGGGCTGACCCAAACCCGTATGCCCGACGATTTCCTGCACGTTGCGTTCGTCCGACACCAGCGCATCGAGGATCGTCAGACGGCTGGGATCGCTTAGGCCCCGGAAGAGCTTTGCCCGCAGTTCCAGTGTATCGGGTGCCGAAAGATCGTCTTGAATGTTTTGCGCTGTCATATCATTATCCACTGATACGTTAGCAGCGTACCTTTTCGCCCGCCACCACAAAAAGGATCGCACATGAGCCAGCCCGATAACAGCAAGTTGGCGACAGCCTCCTCCCCGATCCGAATGCGGGTGCAAGGCATGGACTGCGCGAAAGATGCCGCCGAGATCGAGCGCGCGGCCCGGTCTGCGGGCGTGGCCGAAGGCGACGTGAAAGTGTCCGCCGCCACCCACATCATGACATTGCGGATCGCGGACGGCGATCTGCCGAAAGTGCGGCCCGCGCTCGACGCGACCGGCTACGGTTTCGAGAAGATCGAGGACGGCGATACATCGTCCGATCCGGCCTACAAGGACCCGAGCTATCGCCGCGCGCTCTGGATCGTGGTCGCGCTCAATCTCGGATACGGCGTGGTCGAAATGTTCGGCGGGTTCCTGTCCGGTTCGCAGGCGCTGAAGGCAGACGCGCTCGATTTTCTGGGCGATGGTGCGATCACGTTTCTGGGCCTGCTCGCCATCGGCTGGAGCCTGACATGGCGGGCGCGGTCGGCGATGATCCAAGGCGTGTTTCTGGGCCTTCTGGGCCTTGGCGTTGTCGGCAGCACGCTCTGGCGTGTCCTCAACCAGACCACGCCAGAAGCCGGGTTGATGGGAGCCTTCGCGGTAGGTGCGCTGATCGTAAACATCCTCGCGGTGCTGCCGCTGCTAAAGCACCGCAAGGGTGATGCCAATATGCGAGCCGTCTGGCTGTTCTCTCGCAACGACGCCATCGGCAACCTCGCCGTGGTCATCGCCGCCGGGCTGGTCGCGTGGCTTGGCAGTGCATGGCCCGACCTGATCGTCGCGTTCGCGATCGCGGGGCTTTTCCTGCATTCGTCGTGGATGATCATCCGCGATGCCCGGAGTGACTTGGTGGAAGCTGACTAACTCCATCATGGTGCGACGCGCCGGACGAAAGCCGACATTCGCGCGCCCCGCAGCATCGGTGAGTCTGGGCTCTGTGCGGACGAATGCACTGGCAGAGAAACAGGATTCCAACAACTTCGGATAAACGCCATTCAGCTGGATGCTATGCTCTCTTTGTCAGCGCGGTGCTGATGTCTGGGTTTGGAGGGAGGATTGGAGGGCATATTATGCCAAGAGTCCAACTTCCCGCAGTTACCCCAAAACACAAGGCCTGGAACAAGGGCCGGATCATCGGCCAAAAACGTCCCCTTCTGCCTAAACAAGTGTGGGCCATCCGGGCGCGGCTTGAACTTTCGGGCTATCTTCGTGACCTTGCGCTGTTTAACGTTGCGATTGATAGCAAACTGCGCGGCTGTGATCTGGTCAAACTCGCTGTGGCCGATTTGGTCAAAGATGACCGCGTTCGCGAACGCGTTTCAATAGTCCAGAGTAAAACCAAGAAACCCGTTCAGTTCGAACTCACTGAAAACACAAGAGATACCGTCATTGCGTGGGTGCGATCACCTGAGATGATCGGGTGCCGGTTCATGTTTCCGAGCCGTTTCCACGACCGCCCGCATATCTCAACACGTCAATATGGTCGACTTGTTCGTGACTGGGTTACAGCGCTTGGCCTGGAACCCAGCGGATACGGAACACACTCGATGCGCCGAACCAAAGCTGCGGAGATTTACCGCAAGACGGGGAACCTCCGCGCCGTGCAACTTTTGTTAGGCCATACGAAAGTCGATAGCACAGTGCGTTATCTGGGCGTTGAGCTGGAAGATGCGCTAAGCATTGCTGAACGGATCGACATCTGAACGAAGTTGGCGTGCGGCTATTGCCGTTCGCCAATCAAGACCAGGCCTTCATGGTTCCCGCAGCGGTCGGCAGGACGGAGCCCCGACTCACCGATGCTGCGGAGCGTATGAATGTCTGTCTTGAAAGCTCTGCGGCTAAAGAAGCGGATGAACAAGTATCCAAATTGATGCTTAGACGCTTACGCCAAAAAGCCAACCAACGCCTGCCGTGGCGGTCATCGCAAAGACACCCCACCCGACTACCCGTAGAATAGCGGGCAACAGAGGGGCGGCTCCTGCCTTGGCCCCTAGGGCTCCCAGTATGATCAGTGCTAGGACTGTAACTACCAAAACGGTTGGTATGATGGCGGAAGCCGGTGCAAGATAAGCGGCAAGCACGGGCACTGCCGCAGCGATGCTGAATGTGGAACCAGACGCGAGGGCGGCCTGAAGCGGGTTCGCGGCGTGCACCTCTGAAAGTCCAAGTTCGTCCCGGATATGGGCTTCAAGAGCGTTCTTCTCGGTCAGTTCACGGGCCACTGCCTCGGCCGTCAATGGGCTCAATCCCCGTCCTTCGTAGATGGCAATGAGTTCCCTGAATTCCTCGTCGGGCATCTCGGCAAGGGCGGTCTTTTCGCGTTCGATGTCGGCCCGCTCGGTATCTGACTGCGACGATACGGAAACGTACTCACCGGCAGCCATCGACATCGCCCCGGCCACCAACCCCGCAACACCGGCGATCAAAACAGCTCGTGGGTTCGGGTCGGCAGCTGCAACACCGACGACAAGCGAGGACACCGAAACGATGCCGTCGTTTGCACCCAGCACCGACGCTCGCAGCCAGCCGCTGCGGGTAATGTAATGTGGGTCATCAGGGTGCGCACTGGTGTTCGTCATGTTGTTTCTTTCTTGGGAGAACGGGTGTTATCAGTGGTCGATCTGTCATCATTTTGACCATTTGCATGAGCCATTGGGACGTCGTCGGGTCCAATTTCTCCTGCCATTAACTCCTCCATAAACAGGCTGATGAATTGTGCCCGTCCGTCGGTCGCTGACTTTGCATAGACGCTGGTTGCTTGTGCACGAACAGTGCCGGGTGCGGTTTTCCGCGTTTGGGCAATCGTATCATTGCCCAACCCCTTGAGGATCATGATCGCCACATCCCGTTCTGCAGCAGTCAGCTTCCATTCGTCAAAGAAGGTTTCGATCACCTCTGCCAAGTGTCCTCTGGCGATGTCGAGGCCGGTTTGCATTTCAGACATCCGCGACAGCAGTCCGCGAAGTTCCAACATCAGAAAGATGACACCGCCGACCAGAGCGACCGCAGCAACCAGTTCGAGGAGGAGATGCGGGTTGTCAAGATGGCCGTCTTCTCGAAAGTCTTCGATCACGTCGCCAATGAAGAACAGCGCGCACAGGGCCTGCAAAAGGATAAGGCCCGCAAGCATGGTTGCGCGCCTTTCGTTCGTTTTCGCGGCCCAAAATGTCAGCTTCATTCCACCTCTCGCCCTTCCGGGATGTTTTTGTGACCGTTTACCATGGCTCGGACCAGATTGACACCGGATCGCCAAGTGTCGAAGGCGACACCGGCGACGTGCAGCGCTACCGAGAACAGGAGCCACCCAAAGATGATTTCGTGGGCCTCCTCGACCCAATCGACCCCAAAAAAGGTGATTGTGGTCATCATGTAGCCGGTCACACCGATTGCAATGACGGTCAGCCATATGTTGTAAGCCATCAATGCGCCAAGCGGGTTGTGCGAAAGGTGAACGGTCTGGTCACCGTGCAGCATCGCCTTGAAGTGGCGGCTCACGCGGGCCGGGCTTGGGGGAAAGGCGGCAAAACGCGCATGTTTCGGTCCAATCAGACCCCAGACCAGACGCACACCAACGAGCGCGAGGGCGATATACCCGATCCATTCGTGTGTCTTACTTTCGTCTTCAATGAAGGCACCATTCAGGAGGATCGTCAGGGCAAGCGACCAGTGGATCAGTCGGACCAGTGGATCCCAGACCGCGATGTCGCGGGCGCTTGTGCGCCCGCTCGATTGTTTGGTTATGGTGACCATCAGCTCAGCTCTTGATTTCGAGTTTGGTCACAGCCCCGGTCTGGGGGCTCACATACACTTCACCCATTTTGCCGTCGCGGACGAAGTAGACCTCGATCTTGCCGTCTTCCATCTCGGCCTTGCGTACTTCATAGCCCATGGCGGTCAACGAGGCCTGGACCTCTTCCATCGTGGTGCCAAGAACGCTGTCCATCGTGACATCTTCGGCGAGCGCCGGTGTTCCAAAGGCCAACAGAGTGATCAGAGCGAGTTTACGCATTGGATTTTCCTCATTTGTTTGTGCCGGGTTTTCGGCATTGAAGGGCGGCAACTCGTGTTGTCGCTCTTGCTCATTTCGGTGAGTTTGCAGTACGGAAACAGTGGCAATGGGCTTATTGGCAGCTAAATAAGCGCGCGCTTATGGCGAGTTTTTGCCAAATCGACCCACAGGATCGTTGGGGAAACCTTTGCTTCCCTGATCTCAATTCCATAGGGGGGCAGCCAGATGAATTTGGGTGGAACAACGCAATGGTCAGCCACTAAATGGTTGGTTCTCAGAAATGTGCTGAACCACATAACCAGTCTTTGGGGCAGCCGCAGCGAAAACGAGCTTTGTCCGCGTCTTTTCGGTTCGATCATGGCGCAGCGAACGGCGGTTGCTGCGCTGCCTTCGCTTAGCCAAAGGATGCCATGCACTCTAACCGGCCCACCGTTCGCACGTAATCCGGGTTCGGCTCGATGATTGCAGGCTGGTCGCAAACAATGTGGGTTCATTCGCAAATAATCCGGGTTTGCCCCCTCAGATAGATGCAAATAATTTGGGCCGAAAATCGCGATGATTGCAGGTCGAGCCGATTATGATTGCAGGTCACAACACATAACGGTCTAACTATCAGAAGGTCATTTAAGATGAGATTGATACTCGCGATTTTGCTTCCGTTTGTGGTGTTCTTTACGATCAGACGCCCTTTTCAGGGCTTTTTCTGCCTACTCCTGCAACTGACGCTGATTGGCTGGATACCAGCGGCAATTTGGGCCGTGTATTCGCTCAGCCAGTACAATACAGACAAGAAGATCAAAGCCGCGACTAAGGATAGGGCATAGAAATGGATGAAATCGAGCTGAAACGGCTAAAGGCAGAAATCACACCGCTTGTCGCAGAAATCAACCGGGGCGCTCAGATTATGGACGCCGAAACGGATGAAAAAAAGAAGCTAGTAGGTTCGTCTATTGTGAACAATGCTGTGACGAAAATCATTGAGAAGGGCGGTATGCCCCTGCTCAGAGCGGCCTTTTATGATGTGGACCCTGAACGACAGAGAACAGTAGAGCTGCAGTTATTCGCCGTTGCTGACAAAACCGGTGCAACCTGGCTCCCCTGATGTGTTGACCACCCCAAACAAAGAAAAGCCGCCCTGGGGCGGCTTTTTCATTGGCGATGCGTGGCACTCAGTTCTTGCCAGAGGCCCGGCGCATTCGACGGATACACCTGCTCATGATCTTGGTGCGCTCGGCTCGCAGATCCTTCAGAGCTTGCTCTTTCCGCTCGATCCGAACGTGCAGCTTAGCAAGACGGACTAACTCCCTCTTTTCCGCGAACCGAAGCCATGCAGCCCGAAGCCCGAAAACACTGTCGGGCGACGGCTTGATGACCTTCTCAGGGGGCGGGTTGTTATGCCCCATCATCGACGCAATCTGTGCAGTTGAAGGCACTGCACAATGGTTTTGATTTGTTGCCAACATCATTCGCCTCCTGCAACAGAAGCACCAGACGATGGACGGACGGCCTGAACGACACATTGTTCCAATCCAGCAATCTCAGCATTCCCGGCAACGCATTTCACAACCGCCAACCGCCACTGAGTAGTGAGGCGCTTTTCTGTATGTGCTTTCGTCGCGTACCAAGTCCCTGCGACTGCGGCGAACAAGATCAGAGTGCGAACGATCATCTATCATGTCCTCCGTGGTTAAAGGCTGTGACCATCATCTTCATGGACGTGGGCGGCCTGTTCGCGGGTATGGGCAATCTCATGCACCACGGCGGCAATCTTGCTGGATGAAACTTGGTGCAGCTCACCGACAACGGCCTCGGCGCGCTCGTAGCTGTCCGGAACGCCTTGGCTGTTAAAATGGGCGGCGGCGGTGGAAATGTCCGCGTCTTTCCAAGTCGCCGTTGTGCCGACTGAAACGCTGTCATGATCGTTGTAGCGGGCCAGGAACTTGTTTCCGTCGAGACCGAAGCTGTTGGCGGTCGCCACAATGTCATCGCGCACAGCCAGCCATTTTTCGGCTTCTGTCGGGTCCAGGTTATCCAGCTCGGCTGCATTCATGGATGTGGTGTAACTGTCGTCAGCAACAGAGTACGCCTGCAGGTCGGTGTCGTATGGGCGCAGTTCAGCAACATCACCCTTCAACTCGCCGATCTGGACATCCATTTTGGCGCGCAAATGCGGATCTTCGACCTCTCGGGCAAGAGCCTCCATGTTTTCGATGGATTTCACGATGTCTTTGGTTTGTTCTTCGTAGTTCTCAAAACCGGCGTGCCCCAAAGCTGACTGCATATACTGCACATAGCGATCACCGGGCGACTGGTAGTCGTCGGAATCTTGAAAACCTTTGTCGCCGGACAGATCCGCAAGGGACGAATAATATGGATGGTATAGATCGTATTCCTGCGCGTCGGTCATGTGTTGAGAAACCAATGCCCGCATATCGTCCAGATCTACCGGCTCCCCTGACCTCTCGGCTGCTTCCAATTCGATTTTCAGTTCTTCGACCAGATCTTGTTGCGCCGAATGTTCGTCTACACGGCGGTTAGCCTGATCCTCGGTGTCAGCCAGTCGCCCACCAATGGCGGCATTGTCATACCCCAGACTTCGTTGCTCTTTCGTGATGATGTCAATCTGCTCAGAAACACGATCTTCACGCGGGGCGGATTGATCAAATTTGGAATAGGGTGCGAAGTGTTCGACTTCGTTCAAAAGATAGTCTGTACGCGAAACCATAGTTTTGTCCTTTGTGAGTTGATGGATAACTCTGTGATGGGTCAACCTGCGGCGTTGGCGCGCTCATCAGGCAGACCGGGTGTAGTCCTTATAAGCTGTGTCCGTCATCGTCCTCCAAGCTATGACCGGTATCGTCGCCGCGCCCTTGCAAGAGCGGGTGCGTTGCATGGGCGTGAACGTCCGAAAGTTCCTCAGAAATTGCGATGATCTTGGTAGAGGCTATTTGGTGCAGCTCATCAACAACGGCCTCGGCGCGGTCCTGGCTGTCCGGCAATCCCTGAGCCTGGAAGTGGGCCGCTGCGGTCGAAATATCGTCGCTACGCCATTCCATAGTGGTTCCCAATGTGACGTTGTGATGGTTGCCAAAACGAGCAACAAACGCCTCGCCATCCAGGCCGTAACTGCAGGCCGTGTCAGTGACTTCCTTGCGGATCTCGACCCATTGCTCGGCTTGCGGATAATCCAAGGTATCCATTTCGGCAGTATCCATCAGCGTTGAATAACGCCTGTCCTCCATGATGAAGGCTTGCAGGTCAGGATCGTTGGGCCGCATATTCGCAACGTCGCCTTTCAGCTCACCTATCTGAATATCCATTGAGACGCGCAGGTGTGGATCTTCAACCTCGCGCGCCAGTCCTTCCATTTTTTCGATGGACTGCAGAATATCGGCGGACTTCTTCGACCAATTGTCACTGGCATCCTCGCCCAGCGTATCGCGCATATAGGCGTCATAGCGAACTGCTGGCGGCGAGTAGTCTTCGGAGGATTGATAGACTTTATGATCGACAATATCAGCCATCGCCGAGAGGGTTCCACCGCTCTCCGCGATATGCTGGTGATCGTCAATATGCTGGATTACACGGGCCTTCAGATCGGGGCTGATTGTTTCCTCATCGCCGCCTAATGCGATGTGCTGACACAGCTCGTGCATCAGCTCAGGCGACTTGTATTCGGGGCCTCCCGGCTCACCGTAATCATCAAAATGATGGGCCTGATCCAGTAGATGTTCCATTCTCGATACCATAGGTTCTTCTCCTTCAATGAGCTTGATGGCAAACTCTTCGATCTTTTCGCTGATGGCGTTGGCGCGCTCATCAAACAGATCGGACATTCTTGCGATGGATAAAGTCATCACATCCGCAGCCCGGTCACGGGCCGTAACTTCGACTTCCGGGGTGCTTTCAACAACCGACATACCGGCCTGAACTTTCCACGTGTCTGTCTCGACTTCCTGCCGCAAACCGCGCTCAAGGCGCGTGGTAGCAGTCAGCTCGATTCCGTATTCCTCGGCAACCTCGGCCTGGATAGACCGCTGCACGTCGATATTCATTTCGCTACTCATTCCCATAGCGAGCCACTGCCCATGCTCGACGCCACGGTTGTTCACAACGATGTGGACATGGGGGTTATCTGTGTCGTTGTGGAACACCGTCAGATAGTCCCACTTGTCGCCAAAATCGCCACTTCCAAACAGGCGGTCAGCGAACTCTAATCCGGCCTGATGTGCGGCGTCTGGATAGGTGCCTTCAGGAAAGGATACGATCATATGACGGGTGTAACCAAAGTTCGTTTTTCCTGTGAAACCCGTGTCCCATTCTTCGATCAAATCCGAGATTTCCTCGGCGTTCATCGGGGTCACGCCGTTCTCTCGAATGTCCAAAATCCCCTCTGCCCTGACGGTCAGATATTTGATCTGGCGGCGAAGTTCCTGAGCGTTTTTCACCCCACCCTTACGGACGTGTTTCACAACAGCCTCGGGCTTTCCAACTACTGCGCCAAGTCGTGCCTTGATAGTTGAAGCCCGCGAAACCATGAACTTCATACGCTTGGCGGTTTGCAACTGATGATTGATCCTTTTAGACCGATCAGCACCTTTTTGAGCGTCGCGGAATGCAAGTTCCATCAGCTCCCCGGCAGTCAAATTTCTCGCTGCTAAGGTCACTGCTCAGCCTCCCAGGTGTCATCTTTTAGCAGACGCCGAATAGCCGAGTCAGGCTGACGGTTCGCACGAGCCGCAACGATCAGTGCTTTCAGATCGCGCCGGTGCTCGATGATTGCACGGTGCAGGTTTTCGACATCTCGACGGTCATCGTCGGTCCAGATCACGGTGCCGCGTTTCGCGGACTTAGCGAGCTGGTTGAGGTTCGTGTATCCGCCTTGGATCTGGCGCAGATGCTTCTGCCACAGATCCACTAATGCAGGGTCCGGATCGAGGTAGCCGATCAGTCGATAGATGAGACGATGGACGACCTGGTTACGACTTCGCAATCCCAGAGACCTCCAAGCAACGTCGAGTTTCGCCAAGGCATCAGACCTTAGCCGAACGGAAAAGACGGTGGTGTCGCTGGTCTTGCTCATGTCTCGGAAAATAGCAAAGGGCAATTTGTATTACAACCACCTTATCCTGTCATACTCACCAAGAGGAAACCGGGGGTGATTTTAGAAATCCGTATTTTCTCAAATTGCCCCCGGTTTCCTCTTGGTGGCAATCTCCACGCCGGGAAAAGGATTCCGCCCCTTTTCCAGCCAGCAGGCGTGGGTGCCGGTGGGCTGGCGCAGGGCAATCATGTTTCGCATGGGCTGCCCGAACAGCGCCCGTCACATTCCGGCACGTTCAAGGTCAGTATGGCATTTTCCGCGCGCCTCAGCGCGCTCTGTTTCCCGCCGCTTGCGCGGCGGGTGTGGCAGGGTTGTCTGCTGCCGCGTCGCGGTGGGACAGTGCCCCTGCCCGGCCGTTGGACGGCGCGCCACCCGAGGCGCATATGTGGTCCGGCCTGCGGCCGGAGCAGAAGAAAGGGCGGCTTGCGCCGCCCTGCCCTCTGGTCATTCGGTGACGGGATCGTCATCGGTGCGCTTCGGGAAGGCCACCATCTCGACGCCGGGGAACATGCTGTGCTTGACCTGGATCGAGGTGATGGTGCCGGTCTCATCGGTGTTGACGAAGAGAACCCCGCATCGATCCCAGAATGTCTTACCTTCTTTTTCAACGGTCTTGACGTTCAGTTTCAGAGTTTGAGTTGCCATTGTTTGATCCTCGCTATGACGTGTTTCGATGAACATGGGAAAAGCGGGCATCAAGGGGATGTCAGCAGGGAATTTGCTCCGCGCGGAATGCGCCGCAGGCGCAGGGGACATTACCTGTTGAAGCGCGGTGCCCGGCACGGGCACGGCGCGTCTTCGCCGACTGCCCGCTTATGTTCATCACCTCAGAAACACGAATTGGCCGAGGATCTTCTGCGGCAACGAGGTTGAAACTGTCAGACCAAGTTAAGGGCAAGACGTTCTGGGGCCGCTGCGCGCGGGACACTTGGACAAAGAGACATGTTTGAGGGTGGCAACATCACCTCGGTCCGACACAGGCGCGGTGTTCAGATCCGGGATCGGGCGGCCTTTCTGAGACAGCATGACACGCGCAACAACGTTGAGGATGTCTGGCGGTGAATGTGGCATTTTTCAACTGGCGGAGGCCAAAGGCCGGAGGGTCCGGCCCTGGTCCGCGCTTGTGCGGGTCAGGAAATCAGCCGGACACAATTTGGCGGGTTGGGGTTCGCCGCGATATCACGACAACCCGCCTGACTTATCTCACGGGCGTTCCTGACGGCAAGACCAGCGCATAGGCACAGGCCGCGAGATGCCGCTCCAAGAAAAAGGCCCACCGAAGCGGGCCACAAGTTTAACCGAAGGAAAGTCTCGAGGTATTGATCTCAGGCTAACGCTTGCGCGCGCGATCGACAACACCGTCGGCCGTGATCGTAGCAATGCGGTCCTCTGTGCGCCGGGTCATTTCCACCCCGTCACCCGTCATATGCGCCTCGGCAAACTCGGTGAACTTGAAGATGCTGCCATCGGCTTCGACATGGGTTTCATCTTCCGCCGAGCGGCGTTTCACTGACCCGTCATGGCGGATTTCGATGATCGTATTGTCGGCCATTCGAACCGTAACGGAATGCTCATCCACAGCCACGCCCTGCCACCACATATCCGCATCGCGGCGCACAACAATACGGTTTGGATGTAGCTTGATCTGCACATCCTGTGCGGCATCTGCATCAGCAGCTTTGACAACAACGATGGCCTCTTGCGCACTGGGGTCACCATGGATCGACGCGCTTCCGTTTTTTGGCGGCCAGAGCTTCGGCTGCGTGCGCGCCTTGCCCTTCTGATCCGTGTGAAACCCGACAAACATCTGCGCGGATTTCCAAACGCGGCGGGCGGCTTTTTCAACCGTAGAAGGGGCTGCATCGGTAGACATGATGGATGGCCTTTAAGGTGGGTTAATTCACGTGCATTTTCGGGGTGAGCGTCACACCCACGGCACTCAGCACCTTCAGCACCGTGCCAAATTCGGGATTGCCGTTTTCGCTAAGTGCGCGGTAGAGGCTTTCCCGAGACAGGCCGGACTTGTCGGCTACGCTCGACATACCTTTGGCCTTGGCAACATCGCCAAGGGCTGAGGCGATCAGCGCCGTGTCGCTGGTTTCAAAAGCCGCTTCCAGATAGGCTTGAATGGCTTCGGGGCTGTCCAGATAGTCAGCCGCTTCAAACTTCGTTGTTTTGACACTCATGTTTTTACTCCAACTCTCTTGCCATCGCTTTGGCTGTTTTGATGTCTGCCTGCTGGGATGACTTGTCTCCCCCACAAAGCAATATGATCAAAACATCACCGCGCGACACATAGTAAACGCGATATCCCTTACCCTCAGAAATACGCAGTTCACTCACACCTTCACCAACCGGTTTCACATCACCGGGATTGCCCAGGCTCAACCGCGTGATGCGAACCAAGATCCTGGCTCTTGCCCTTTGGTCCTTCAAGCCCTTGAGCCACTTGTCGAACAGGTCCGTCTTACGAATTTCTATCATACTTACATGTAGCCTGCAAGCTACAGTCCTTCAAGTCAAAACAACCTATACCATTGAACTAAAATCAAAAATCATTGCTGAAAAGCAGGGCGCGTTGCGCCCTGCCCTTTTGGGTTCAGAAGCACTCAGGCACCCACGTATCGATCCGGGTTTTCTGTGCCTCGGTCACGCCCAGTGCCGCCTGATGCTCTTTATCGTTGAACAACTTGTGCATCGCCTCGTTCTTTGCGCCTTTCTTGGATTTTGCGAAGGTTTTGAACATGTCGGTGTCACCATGCAGGTCCAGCAGGTCCTTGTAGAGATCATCCAGCTGCCAGCCCTTCAGGCGTTTGAAGCAATTCTCAGCCGAAGGCGTCCAGATCGCACGGATGTCCGAACCAATCTCGGCCTCGATCTCCGCCATGAACTCCGGGCGTTGGGTCAGGAACTGACGCGCCAGAAAGGCTGTGATTTCACCGTTGCGAGTCTTCTTGCCCATTTCGCGAAACGCTTTGAACGCCGCGACGCTGCCCTGCGCGGCCATCTCGTGGAACTGGTCATAAGCAGCCTCTGCCGCCGCACCCCGCTCCCCGCCAAGGCGCGGGTCGAGAGTGAATTGGTCGTCAATCTCGGGCGTGTTCCGTTCAGCGCCGCCATAGCCGAACCCAAACAGGTTGCTGGTCAGACCAGATGCCGGAGTGGCAGAGAAGGCAAACAGGCTCAACAGATAGTCAGGCTTGTCCAGCAGGGCCGTCTGCACTGCTGCCAGCCGGATCGCTACCATGTCGTCGATGAACTTCTGCGAATAGGCCGGTTTCGGTGTTTCTTTGACCTCTGTCTCTTTGACTGGTTCCAGAACACCAGCCTCAATGGCGGCCTGCTCATGTTCAGACGCGACATAGGCCGATGATGTTTTGATCTCGCCATTGTTGCCGACATAGACAAACACGCCGGACAGATTTCGCTGCGCGTCAGAATAGAATGGCGCGGCATAGCCTTCGAGCGCGGCTAGCTCGTTTTCACCCTCCGCGTCCAGAGCCTCAGCCTCAGAGAGTTCGGCCAGTTCGTCATGCCGTTCGGCCTGTTCTTCGGTGAAGTCCCGGCTGATCATTTCCAGACGGTGCATGTCTTTCGTGCCCGAGAACCCATAGGGAATGTAGCTGTCTTCATGGGTGTCCACCCAGTCCCAGCCTTCCGCGTCGCGCAGTTTTTCCGCTTCTGCTGCCAGTTTCTCGGCAAACAGGCGGTCCAGTATCTCGCCCTCATTGAACAGGGTTTCATCGGCAAAGAGATCAGCAGTAACGGTGCCGCCCGCGTCAACATATGCCTCCTGCCCGACAAAAACGGCCTTGCGATTGGTGCTGCTGACGGCCTGCAATGTGAGCGCCTGTTTGACATCATGCTCACTGAACCAACGGCAGTCTTTGGCGTGTTCCAGAACCTCCAGAATTTTCTCTTCCTCGGTGCTGACGGTCATGGCTTTGGCCAGCCCCATGCTGATCTCACCGGCTTTGAGCGCATCCAGAACGGCAGCGGGCAGACCGGCCAGTGCGAGGCGACGGCGCACATGGGCTTCGGTCACGCCAAACGCATTGCTGATCTTCGCTACAGACAGGGATTTCTCAGCCATCTTGCCATAGGCGCGGACCTCGTCCACCGGGTCCAGTTCTTCACGGGCGGTGTTCTCTGCATTGGCCCATTGCTCAGCCACAAACGGGTTATCGGTGACCTTCACGGGAACTTGTGCCAGCTCGGCGCGCTCGTTTACGGCGATGTTCAAAGCCCGCAACCGGCGACCACCGGCAACAATAGCAACCTTTCCGTCCGCATCACGCAACCCGCTGAGGTTCTGGATCAGGCCACACATGACCAGACTGTTGGCCAGCAGGGCAATACCTTCCTCACCAACGTCCTGACGCGGGTTGATGTCAGACAGGTACAGATCGGACAGGGCAACGGTTTCGATGGTTTCCGGTGCGGTGAATGTTTCAAGTTTGCTCATGGGGCAAATCCTTGTTTCAGAGTTTGAGATCGTGGTAAGGGTGCCCTACCCCTGACGGGGTAGAGCGGAGCCGTTTAGATGGCTGCGTGTTGGATCAGGAAGCGGCGCGCGATGTGGAAATTGTCGCCCTTCCTGATTAGCGCCCACGCTTCTGCGATACGCTGCTGCAAGATTTCATTGCTCATGTTCTCACCTCCTTTCCTGCGCGGGTTGCGCATGCAGACCCTGCCTATTCTGGACAGGGTTGGTCTCAGTATTCGCTGGGGCACATGATGGTCAGAACGCGGCGCGTGACTGCGGGATCAAAAGGGCGGTCAGACCCGTATGTGTAATCCGTGTCGTAAAGATCGATCTTCCAGAACAGCTTCTGGTCGCTGATTGTCACAGTCCCGAATGTGTGATCCCCATAAGGGTCATTACCCTCGTCAAACTGGTCATCTGACGCCACTGCAGCCAAAGCCGCTGTCTGAAACTCTACCCCTTCGCCAGACACGCCGGGCGTGACGAAAACCTGGCCCTGAATGCCTTTGGAGTGCATCTCGATCGCCGCAGTCGGATCAATCAGAGCTTTTCGAAACAGGTCATTCTGGGCCGCAATCTCTGCCGCCTGCAGGCTGGTGTCAGTCTCGATGTCTTTTGTCGTCTCAAGGTTCAAAACCGTCTCTCCTTTTTTGGTGCGACCTCCGGGGCTGATCCCCTTTGGTGCTGGTTTTGAGCCGAGCCCTGAAAGGGCGTCGTCTCTAAAACCTGCCACGTGGCGAACGCGGAGAGGGGCGAGACAGGACAAATCGACAAGAGTGGTGCGGCCCGCAGGCGCAGCCGAGGACACGGTCTGGTCTATTTGTCTTGTCCGAGGGGGGAGGCCGCGCCTTCCCCCTGACGTCGGGTGGCGTTTGGCTTGTCCAAATCCCGCCTGACATGGGCAAAGAAAGCCAAAGGATCTTCGATCCTGCGGGAGCGCAAAAGGGATTGTCACCCGCATGGGCAGATCACCACGGCATGAACCGACCATGACCCAAAGCCCCTGCCCCGGCTCGCGAGAGACGATTCAGGGGCTATTGCGTCAGGGAGATCATGCTGGGGTGTTCTGGGTGGAAGCCGACACGCCGGCTGAAACCTAGAGCCCGGTCACGAGCCGACAGGCTCGGGATTTCCAACAGAAACAGACTGCAACCCGAAGTCACTCACCGACCGGAACATACCCTCGACGAAGCTTTTGTTTTTCGAGTTTTTGGAGCGCTTCACTAGCCTGGGCTTCGTCATCATACGTCACTATCTTGGCTTGCCCGTTTGTGCCAATACGTCCCCAGGTGCGAAACACGGACATCTCCCCAAACAGCGTCGGCTGCAATTCTATTCCATAGAACCGCGCCATGTTAACGCCCGGGTCAACATGGATCAGGTGGACAGGTGTGGTGTCTGTCAGTGGCATGACAGGAGTATCGCTCGGCTTCGCCCATCTGTCCAACGACATTGCCCAATCCATTCACCGGCAAAGATTCAGATCCTTGATGAAACGTGGAACCGACACGACCTACCCCGCACAACGATCTGTTTTTGCCTGGACCGGGGTTGACGGGCGCGGCCTCGATGTCGTCCGCTGTTGTCATGGAGATAAATGAAAACAAGGTTGATGACGCAGTCCTGGCGTTGCTTTGGCTGACGCTGCATGACGAACGACGTGCCTGGAAAGGCTTTGACTGGGGCACGCTTGACCGTCTGCATCAGAAAGGACTGATCCTGGACCCTAAAGGTAAGGCAAAGTCAGTGGTGTTGACCGAGGACGGGTTGCGCCGATCAGAAGCGCTCTTCACAGAACTCTTTGTTCAGGAGCCCAGGCAATAGCGTTTCCGCTGCATGACCGCCGAGGCAATTTACACCAGCGCACGCCTGATATCTGGCTGACGGCCGCAAACTGCGCTAAGGTTCACAGGAGATCCGAGACAATGTAGGTTTCTTGTGAAAACGTAACGGCAATAGGTGTGGATCAGAATGGCGCAACGGCTCCCACTCGAAGGTGACAAGACCTTTCTGGTTTACGCCGGCACTGGCACCGACCTGATATTCAATCATGGAGTCGAGCTACCCGGTTTCGCTTCGTTTCCATTGCTGGAAGAACCTGGCACCAGGACAATACTGGCCGGTCAAATGCAGGCTCTTGTCGATCTCGCCCGTGAAATGAATGTCGGATGCATCCTTGATGCGCCCACATGGATGGCGAACGCCGACCGGGCAGCGCCTTTGGGGTACGATGCAGAACGGCTCGTTGAGGTGAACAAAGATGCGGTTAGTCTAATGGAAGACGTGCGCCAGGCTGCCGCTCGCGATGATGTACTGGTTTCGGCCTGCATCGGCCCGCGCCATGATCCTTACGCCGACATCCCGCCGGTACCCGTCGAAGATGCACGTCAATACCACGCCGCTCAAATGCAAAGCCTGAAAGACACAAGCCTCGATCTGGTCACTGCTTATACATTCAACCGCCCAAGCGAGGCAGCGGGATGCATCCTCGCCGCCCGAGACGCTGATCTGCCGATCATCATGTCTCTGGTTGTTGAGACAGACGGGTGCCTGGCAGACGGGACCAAACTTGCGGATGGAATTGACCAAATCGACGCGGCAACCGACTCGGCGGCGCTGTTTTTTATGGTCAACTGCGCTCATCCGACCCATTTCGCCGGAGCGCTTGGCAACCACCCCCGGCTGAGAGGCATGGTGGCGAACGCTTCGAGTTGCTCGCATGCGGAACTTGACGAAGCAGATGAGCTGGACGAAGGCGATCCAAGTGAGCTTGGCAAACAGATTGCCACGATTGCGCAGCAGAATCCGTCGATTCAAGTATTTGGAGGATGCTGCGGTACCGACATGCGCCATTTGAAATCGATGGTCAGCGAATTGGTGTAGCCAACTTGGTTCAATCTGAGCGATAGCGCTGAAATCTAAGGTGATACCGTGATTTCTTTCTACAACTTGTTAGGAGCGGCCCCGACCGGACATTGGTCACACAATCTGGATGCTGCAGCCGCGGCCCGCTTTGCTGCCATTCGCTGCACCTGCTCGATTTTGGTGGTGGCTAAGATTTCAAGAGCGGACATTGCGTCCGTCGGGTCAAATCTTGCCCGTGTCCGAATTCGATGATTAGCAGTAGGAACAAAGCAGCTAGGGCAATCTGAAACTCTCTGTACGATTGTCACCTGAAATCGGTATATATGGGGAGTAGCCACGCGCGCCGTCAGTTAGTTTATGAAAAAGTTAAGGCCCGGAGCGGGTCGAAAATTACCCCGCTCCGAAATGAACGAATATGTCCTAAGCTGCGTTTTGTTGCAGCGCCTTGACATCAGCGGCACCGAGCGCTTGACCGCCGATGCCCCACTGTCCACCGGGAACGTCAATGACGCGAACCCAAGTGACACCGCGCAGCGATTCACCTTCGATCTCGACCATTGTGTCGGTCACCTTTTGGATCATTTCTTTCTTTTCATCGTCGCTGAAGACACCGTCGATGACATGAATATCTACGAGAGGCATTTTGGAATTCCTTACATGTGTTGACCGAAACATCGTGTCTCGGCTGATGAATAAGGCTTACCGTCGCCATACTTTGGATGCTTGAAGATTACTTGGGGAAATCATGAGGATTGTGTGAGACTTGCCATTCGGCCATCTTGGGGTTGGAGGTCGCAATGTCTGAACTATTCAAGTTCGCAGAATTCGAACTCGACACGAGCGCCTACAAGCTTCGGCATAACGGTGCGTCGGTGGCGATCGAACCGCTTGTATTTGATCTGCTGGTTTTGCTTGTGCGCAAGGTGGGCTCGGTTGTAACGCGCGATGAGTTGATCGAGCTTATTTGGGACGGACGGTTTGTCTCGGAAAGTACTTTGTCAACGGCAATTAAGTCTGCAAGGAAAGCTCTTGGCGATACCGGAAACGCGCAGCGGTTCATTCGGACGGCTCGAGGGCGTGGTTTCGAATTTGTCGGGGAGCTCGAGGAAATAAATACACCACCCGAAACAGATCATCACCTTGCTCCTAGCTTGCATTCGGCGCTCTATATCCGGTCCGTCTTAGTCGGAGCAAACGGAGAGGCCGATCCAATTGCCCATTCACTAGAGGCGCGTTTGCGCACGGTCCTGGGCCGAGTTCCTCTACTGCACATCATTACACCCTTCCGGGAAGCGAATGAGATAGATAACCCATGCGATTTTCGAAATCGTCTCGGGTGCACCCTCATCCTCGACATTCAGTTGGTCCGTATTGGATCCACACTGCAAGCTGATGCGAAGCTGACTGAAACACTAGGCGGCGTCCAGCAATGGGCCCGGAGTTTTGACGTCTCTGACACCCACGCAGCCCAGCAAGTCTTGGTACACCAGATCGTGGCACGTGCGGAACCGGCGATTATTGCCGCAATGATGGCCGAGATGAGTTTGACCGGGACTGAAAGTCCTGAGCCACTGCTGCTAAAGGCAATAGGGTCTCTTTCCCAAATGGGTTGGAACCAACAAACATTCGAAGACGCGCAAAAAATGATCACTCGAGTTATAGAAATCAAACCGTGCCTACCCCTGGCACATGCTTATCTTGCGATCGTAACAGCGTTAGGACATCGCGTTGGAATTCTGCGAGCGGACAGTAGCGTTGTGCCCAAGGCAATTTCTGCTGCAGAACGGGCTCTTGAATTGGATAGTCAGAATTCATTGACATTGGGGCTATCTGGTTGCGCTTTGGCCGATGTTGGGCAAATCGATCGTGCAATTCCGATTCTTCGAAAAGCGATTGATACCGACCCCAATAACGGACACGCAAAAACCGCCCTCGGAGCGACCTTCATGCTCACGCGCGATTTCGATTCCGCGATCCATTTATTGGAACAGGGCATTGATATCAGCCCAGCCGATAGCCGGTTGCCAGTATGGAGATCTGTCCTGTCGATGGCCTATTTGGCGTCTGGCGATTTAGACCGTGCACGAGATATGGCCATGCGAGCTTGCCAAGACGATGACCGTCTTTACATGTCACGGCTCGCGCTGACGGGTATTTCCGTAGCGCGAGAAGATGCCGACGCGGCAATCGCCGCTATACGCCAATGTTTGAGGATCAAGCCGGATCTGCACAAAGAGGAGGTGCGTCGGTTCCTCGGGGAACAACTCTCTACCGCAGTATGGCCATTGGTCACAGCAGAACGGAAATCAACGCGTGATGAATAAACCGGCAGTATTGACTAACAACAATCGGCATAACTTACCTGTCACGCTAACCAATGATCATTGGGTAAGATGCTTGGAAAATTCAACCAATTGGCAGCGGCTTGTCGCCAATTGCAGGTGAGCGGCGCCTCTGCTCGAAAGCCAGGTTGAACAAGAAGAAGTTTATTCTTGTGGTTATTTGCGTTTGTGCGGATAGAATGGCTGGTTGCCAGAAAAGTATCGGTTGTCATTTGAAAAGCCTCCAGATTGATGTTCCACAGCGAGGGCGTGGCAGGTGGTGCATCAATCGATAATCTGATTATTAAAACCGTTCTTGAGGATATGTTGAGTTTTTCAGGAGGATTGGCGCTGGACAAAAGTTCATTCAAGTTTGGATCGAAACCCGGTTTTTTTGAGGTAGCGTCTTTGCTACTTGCAGCGTCGGCACTCAATTACGCTGCCCTAGCATGCCGAGTGGCTAAACGAGCGCTCTTAACTGCCGAAGAGTTTGACAGAAGGGCCCATAAGCTTCGGGCCCAGAGCCGACGTCCAGCGGCGGTTCACGATGCTGCAGACGCAGCCCGCATTGCCGGCTTTCG
The DNA here is from genome assembly GCF_059609705.1 of Ruegeria sp. YTSC192. Lineage (NCBI taxonomy): Bacteria > Pseudomonadati > Pseudomonadota > Alphaproteobacteria > Rhodobacterales > Roseobacteraceae > Ruegeria > Ruegeria sp. YTSC192. The sequence goes on along the minus strand of NZ_JBXWMG010000008.1, from coordinate 129,123 downwards.
CCGCGCGCGCAAAATTCGGATCAGGACTAACTCATACATCGCGGACAAAGTGGCTGTGCATTTGGCTTGATAATGTCATCCGCTATGTGGCGTGTTAGTTGTCAGCAATGAACCAACTAACTTCAGCCAAGCGGAACGCCACATCCTATGCCCTTGCGGTCCTTGGAGTGCTTTTTGCATCCATCTGTTTTGGCCTTGTACCCTACTTTAGCCGTGGGCTCACCGATCAGGGTCTCGCTCCCTATGCGGTTGCTTTTTATCGGTACATCTTGGCTGCGGTTGTCCTTTTGCCTGCACTTTTAACGCATCGCTCAAAGTGGCGGGAAATCGTCTGGGGCATGGTTGCAGGCGCAGTGATGGGTCTTGGATGGGTCGGCTATGTCACTGCTCTTGAGACAGTTCCCGCATCGACGGTTGGCGTTCTCTACATGACGTATCCAGTGTTTACGATTGCCATCGCGTGGGTGCTTTTTGGTGATCAACCAACGCAACGCAGCCTTGTTGCGGCTGGATTGATCGTTATCGCTGCGATAATCGCAGGGTCTCCGGCATCTGTGCCTCCGGACCAAATTCCAATCCTTCTCGTCTCATTAGCGGCGCCTTTCGGTTTTGGCTTCGGCATATGTGTTCTCGTTCACCGCCTGTCACGTATTGCGCCTTTAGCAAGAATGGCGTCAGTTTCGCTTGGGTCGGTCATTGGCCTCACCCCTCTCATTCTCTCATCCGAGGTCGGCGAAATCCTACCAAAAGGTGGGGACGACTGGTTTCTAGTTGTCGGGCTCGGCCTTGTGACCGCGCTTGTTCCACAACTGATTTACACGATCTGTTCACCTATCATTGGGGCAGCGCGCACTGCTGTTGTCGGAAGTATTGAACTACCTACGATGTTTGCTGTTGGTGTTCTTGCATTCGGTGAAGTAATCACAGGTGCACAGGCGCTTGCCTGCGCACTGGTTTTGGGTGCGATAGCTCTCACGCAAAGTCGTTCGACTCGAACAGTGACGACCGTGATCAGCAAGGAGCCAGAGAGGTAGCTCTGGGTTCAATCCTGTCATCAGATGCGCCTCAACACCAGCCGACTTTCCGGCCCGGCGGGTTGCTGAGGACGGCCCAAAGCCGACATCCAACCCATTGTCTCGATGCTGCGTCCGCAGCCCGCATTGCCGCCATTCGTGCACCGCGCAGCATTTTAGGCGAGTTAGATGACGGCAAGGCGGACTAAGAGCCCACGTTTTCGGAACATCAAAACGGACAACTAGCCTCCGAAAGCGGAAGCGTATTTGATTTCGCCCTTAGCTTGTTCGGGACCAAAAGCGAGTGCCTGAACGTACTCCACGGGAACTTCGCCAAATGTTAGATCGCCCGAAGACGAAAAGCCAAATCGTCCGTAGTAGGCTGGATCACCCAGAAGGACGCAACCTGCCGCATCAAGTGAACGCAAACGCTGCAAACCAGTTTCGATCAGTTGCCGCCCAACACCCGCCCGTTGTTGTTCTGGGTGTACCGAGACGGGCCCAAGACCGAACCATACACCACTCGATTTCGATACAGTTACGGGAGAAAAGGCGATGTGGCCAACAATCTGGTCATCATCCAAAACAACCAGAGAGACCGCAAGGTCGCCATTCTTGCGGAGCTGATCAATAATCAGCGGCTCGCTGCCATCACTCAACTCAATAGGTGCGAAGGCGATTTTCGTCAGTTCATGTATCGCTGTCCCATCGCCGGGAATTTCATCACGTAGTTTCATAGCGGTTCCAATAGCATTGTGCCGCTTCCTTTTAAAACCATTTTTCAACTACGACGCCAGCGGTGGCAAAGCAGCTGTTCGATTATCCTGCAGCATCCGGTAAATTGGGCTCGGAGCCGACTTTAGCCGCGTTTTCAATCTGCTAGGAACAGTTCTCCACCCACGGCCCTTAGCTGACTTTCACCAAACCAAAGATACCGCATTGCAGCGTTGCCAAAGCGGACTTTGGTTAACTGCACCGAACTTTAATCAGCTGTTCTGAAGTTTCGAATTCTGACACTGGTCAGGCGCAAGTCATTCGCGTCTTTCAGACCATCCCCTCCTGAATGAAGTTGGCGCTTCGCCGTAGCGTTTCTTGAATCGTACTGTAAGTTGGGTAGCGCTGCTGAAGCCTGTAGCTGCCGCAATTTCTGCAACCGCCATCTCGGTCTCGCTGAGCAATGCGTAAGCCCTCGCGACGCGCAGTTCGATGTAAAATTGCACAGGTGAAATTTCGACATACTTTTGGAAGAGACGCTCCAACTGACGACGCGATATCTGTACGGCTTCTGCTATTTCAGAGATATCCAAAGGCTCTTCCAGGTTTTCGTGCATGATCTGCATGGCATTGATCAGGTATTGGTTGCGGCTGCCCAGGGCCACCGAGAAGGCTGATTTCTGAAGCGTTTTGCTGTTGTTGGATCGGAAGTGGATGCACATGTCCGATACGATGACCGCCAGATCGTTTCCGAAGTCGGATTCGATCATGTCCAACATCATGTCAGTTGCGGCACTTCCACCGCCACATGTCATGAGTTCGTTGTCGATTTCATACAGGTTTGCCGATGGCTCCAGATCGACAAAATTTTCGACGAAAGCCGGGTGGTTTTCCCAGTGCAATGTGAACCTTTTCCCTGACAGTACCCCGGCCTTCGCAAGGGCAAAAGCGCCCGTGCAAATACCACCCAGATTACAGCCAAAGGTTCTCTGTCGACTGATCCACGACAGGACTTTGGGGTTTGTACTCTCCGCCGGTTCAATGCCTGAGCAAACAAATAGCCGCGAGGATCGCGGAAGATTGCGCAATGCAAAATCCGGCGTTATTTCAATCCCGTTCGAACAAGAAACCGGAGTTCCGTCTTCGGTGATCAGAAACCACTTGTACAGTTCTTTGTTTGTGACCTGATTGGCAATCCTCAGTGGTTCCACTGCGGCGCTAAAGGCCAGCATGGTCACCTTTGGCAACAGCAGGAAGTAGATTTCCCTGGCTGATCCATCATAGTCTATTCGATAGCTGGCCGCGCCTTTAGGGACAAAGTTTCTCGGGTCCATATCTCTCCTCCCAGTATCGACCAAGACGGATGAAGGGCACCAACACCTGTTGCGGTGTTGGTGCAGAACGGTCAGGTGGTCATCTGCGCAACAGGCTCACCGCTTTCTTCCCACGAACGGATCTCATCTTCACTCGCTTTCGGTGAGAAGAGCCCTGTCATGGCATAGATGATACCGATGACCGGCGACAGCCAGCAAGCAAATGCGAGGGGGATATACAGCAGGTTTTCGAAGTTCCCGTCCGCGATCCCCAAGCCAAGTGCCGTGATGACAAAGGCGCCACCCGCATTCCACGGGATCAGAGGGGACACCAGCGTTCCGCCCTCTTCGACGGCCCGGGACAGGTTCAACGGGGAATAGCCCATCGCGCGATAGACCGGCGCATACATTCGGCCTGGCAGTGCAATCGACAAGTATGGGTCGCCCGCAACGGTATTGGTGGCGACAGATGTCATGATAGCCGAGATCTGTATTCCACCGAACGTCTTCACTTTCGAGATGACAACTTTGATGATGGCCTGAAGACAGCCCACGCGCTCAAGCGCTCCGCCAAAACCCAGGGCCAGCAGCACCAGTGAAATCGTCCACATCATCGACTGTATACCTCCGCGGTTCAGCAGGGGATCGATCTCCGGAACACCAGTATCAATCGAGTATCCGCTGTTGGCGAAGGTGAACGTCTCATGTAGCCCGGCCCCCTGACAGAAGATAGCCATGATGCCGCCCGCAACGGCCCCTGCAAACAACGATGGGATCGGAGGTTGTTTCATGACGGCTAATACGATGACCAGGACAGCCGGCAACAGCATGATTGGCGAAATCCAGAACGCATCATCCAATGCAGTCGTAATTGCGTGAATGCGGTCAAACGAAACCTGAGACGTGTCAATCAGAGTGAACCCGACGACAAAGTAGATCACCAGCGCGATCAGCATCGAAGGAACTGTCGTTGGGAGCATATTGCGAATGTGGTCGAACAGATTGGTCCCTGTCACTGCTGGGGCCAGGTTTGTCGTGTCCGACAAAGGCGAGATTTTGTCTCCGAAAAATGCGCCAGAGACCACCGCCCCCGCAGTCCAATACATTGGGATACCAAACCCGGCACCGATCCCCATCAGCGCCAGGCCGACCGTGCCAGTTGTTCCCCACGAGGTGCCCAATGAAACAGAGACTATGGAGCAAAGGATCATTCCTGCGGCAAGGAAAAGCTCGGGCGACAAGATCTTGAGACCGTAATAGATCAGCGTCGGGACGGTGCCGCTTGCGATCCATACACCGATGATCATACCAACTGTGATCAGTATCGAGACCGAAGGCAGAGAGATATTGATGACGTGGAACACGCCTTCTTCAATGCTGGGCCATTTGTGACCCAACATGAGGCCAACGATACCAGTAATAGCGATCCCGAATGCGAGAGGGATGTGCGGCGTAAAGTCACCGAAATAGAATAGCTGCAGCCCAAGTACACACAGGGTGAGCACTATTGGCACAAGCGCCAGCACCAAGCCGGGTTGCCGTATATTATCTTCAATCGCAGACATATTGGTCTCCTCCATTGGAATGATCCAAAACCGTTATGATCTGCGAAAGAAACCAAATATGCCGGTATAGGACCGTCGGCCTGTGCGCACATCCTGTTAGAATTTGCGACATAGGTGCATCGGGTTTCGGCTTCTTCGAATGAATTGAATACCGACCAATGCGATAGAACCCGGCAAATTGCCCCGTGTACTGCGCCCGCCTAAACTGCGCAAACCAACGGACTATGCGACGAAAATTGGAAATCGGCCCAAAGCGGACCGTCGCTACAACTACAATCGCTGCGATGCAGCGTTCTCTAAAGAAAGCCGACGTTGGTCACGAGCAATGTGCGGCTCCACTGTGTGGAAGTGAATGAGTGCTTAAATTAGGATATTCTTTCGACAGAAACACATTTGACGCGAAGAAGGTGGATTTTGACCTGACAAACACTGTTTTGTTTTCCGACACCCCTTCCCGTAGATGTGGTGATGCATTCAGCAGGAAGTGAGCCGAACAATGCATAACATCATTGTAAGAAGAAACTTCGCCGTCGCGGTAGCCGAAGAGGCGGGTGCGCTTGCGCTAGAGTATTTTGCTGCCAGAGACACCTTGGTCATTGATCAAAAGGGCGCGCAGGACTGGGTCAGCGAAGCGGATCGCAACGTCGAAACCTTCATTCGTCAAAAGATCATGAACTCTTTTCCCGATGATGGGATTTATGGCGAAGAACACGCCGAAAAAGCTGGCTCCAGCGGTTTTGACTGGGTGATTGATCCGATTGATGGGACAACGAACTTCGTCAATGGCATTCCTGCCTGGACGATTGTCTTAGCGGGCGTTTCGGAAAGTCAGACGCAGGTCGGTGTGATTTTCGAGCCAAACGTTGGTGAAACTTACGTGGCGGTCCGAGGCGAAGGTGCCACTTTGAATGGACACGCCATGCAGGTTGCCTCAAGCGTGGAACTTGCAAGTGGAACCGTTTCAATTGGCTATTCGAACCGGGTCGAAGCATCAAACGTCGTTCCGGTGATTGCGGCCCTTATCGAACGTGGCGCTCTCTATCATCGCAATGCAAGCGGTGCGCTTTCGCTGGCCTATGTCGGGGCGGGACGTCTATTGGGGTACATTGAAGAGCACATGAACGCCTGGGATTGCCTAGCCGGTCAGTTGATGATTGCCGAAGCAGGTGGCGAGATCGAGGATCAAGACGCCGACGGGATGATCCGGGACGGTGGTCGCGTGATCGCAGGTACACCGGCCGTGTTTGAGATCTTGAAAATGATCTGCGACGACGCTTGGAACGACTAACGTCTTTCAGGCAATCGGGCGCCACCCGAATTCGGGTTGAAGAGTTTTAATATCCGCGCGCCAGAAGTGGCCCTGCCCAGGTTGATCAAACCGCCGGTCGATTTCTTTCGCTGCCAGATGGCACCAAAGCAGTGTTCCGACCGCGCCGTGGGTTACAATGGCCAGGTCTCTTCCGTTGTGGTTTTTGACGATTGACAGGACTGTTTGAACGATGCGCAATTGCGCAGCATGGGCTGTTTCCCAGCCACGAAAGCTGGAATTGGGTGCCCCGAAAAAGGTGTCAGCGGCGGACTCGAATATCGAGGGAGGAAGGAACCCGGTAGCGCTTCGGTCGTTTTCTCCCAGTCCAGGTTCGGATTTCGCGACCAGCCCCAAAGGTTTTGCAAGGATAGCCGCTGTCTCGAACGCTTTTCGCTCGGTGCTGGACCATATGTCTGTCACGCACGACATAGTCTTACTTTGTGCAAATGTGTCAGCTCGGGTGCGGCCAATTTCACTCAAACCCCATTCGGTGACCGGTGTCTCCGGTTCGACGACGACCTCCGGGTGAGAGACGACTAAAAGCTTACCCACATCACCCTTCCGGCAACAGAACGGGGCCGCGTCCGGCAAAAGACATTTTGACATCCGAACCGATTTCCAGCGGTTCGTCCACGTCGTCCTGCACAGCAAATACCTGCCCGAAGGCACCGGCCAGAGTGTACTCCATCCTCACACCAACATAGGTCGCCTTGGCAACTTTGGCCGGGATGCCGGTATCAGATCCAATCAAAATCCGTGACGGGCGCACGGCCAGCGTTGCTGGTCCAGGCGTTAGACCACGAGACGGGAGCGTGTGTTGATACCTCTCGATCTCGATCGTGGCTAAACCGCCTTCTACGGATAGGATAGTGCAATTGATCAGGTTAGCCTCACCAATGAAATCGGCCACGAACCGGTCAACCGGCGCATCATAGAGTTTACGCGGTGTTCCGATCTGAGCGATAGCAGCGTTGCGCATGACGACAATCTCGTCTGAAACGGCAAGGGCTTCTTCCTGATCGTGTGTCACATAGACGACGGTCAAACCGAGATCTTGCTGAATGGCACGGATATCTTCGCGCACTTGGCGACGCAGTTTCGCATCGAGGTTTGAGAGAGGTTCGTCAAAGAGCAAAACCTGTGGCTCCAAAACCAATGCACGAGCGACGGCAACGCGCTGTTGCTGCCCACCGGAAAGTTCGCTTGGCAAACGATTATCGAAGCCCTTCAGGCCAACCAAGTCTAACCCATGCAGCGCGCGCGATCGGGACTCGCGCTTGTCGAAGCCGGAAAAGGTCAACCCATACATGACGTTTTCTAGCACGCTCATATGAGGAAAAAGCGCGTAGGATTGGAATACCATCGACACGTCACGGTCGGTAGCGGGTAATTTGGTCACGTCTCGGTCGCCGATCAGAATTCGGCCCGAGGTTGCCATTTCCAGACCTGCGATCATGCGCAACGTCGTCGTTTTGCCGCAGCCTGAGGGGCCTAACAGAGTCACCAGTTTGCCCGCTTGGACGTGCAGATCGATGCTGTCGACGGCCACCACATCCTTGCCGAACACTTTCGAGACACCGTCGAAACGAACAGGCGCGGCCTTACTTGCTATAGTCGTTTCGGTCATGTCGTTTTCTCTGCTCCGAGTTGTGTACGTCGCCCAATCTGAACACGGCCTACGAGGATTTGTAACATCCCGACTGCCGCCAACATCACGAAGATCAGCGTTGTGGAGTATGCGATTGCAAGACCGTAATCGTTGTTCTCGACCCGACCGATAATATAGCTGGTGGCCATGTCATACTCGGCGGAAACAAGGAATATCACCGCCGAAATCGCCGTCATTGCCCGGACAAAGCTGTAGACCAGCGCAGCCAGGATTGCCGGCCGCAAAAGCGGGAGGATCACTCGCCTGAATGTCTGCCACGAGTTCGCACCAAGCGTTAGCGAGGACTCGTCGAGGGATTTGTCCAACTGCGACATCGACGCGATACCCGCGCGAACCCCAACCGGCATATTGCGGAAGATAAAGCTGACGACCAAGATAACGCCTGTGCCGGTGATCTCGATTGGGGGCACATTGAATGCCAGAATATAGCTGACGCCAATAACGGTGCCGGGAATAGCGAAAGAGAGCATCGTGCCAAACTCAAACGCATTCTTTCCCGCAAAACTTTGCCGCGTTAGCAGATAGGCGGTGACCAACCCCACGGCGGCCGTCAGAGGCGCGGCAATGCCGGCGATGGTGATTGTGGTCCAGAAACTGTCCCAGGCGGCTCCGGTCCAGCGAATACCCTCTTCCTCGAAGCGGACCGAAAAGGCAGTGACGTAGTGCTTGAACGTCAGCGAGTTATCGACGCCCCACAGTTCGACAATACTTCCGTAGATGATCATCCCGTAAACCACAGCAGTGAAAACCGCCCAGGCAACTGCAATGCCCAGAACCGGTATGGCAAGGCCCCTTGGCATCAAGGGATGTACACCCGCGTCGCCTTTGCCGGAAACGGTGGTATAGCTCTTTTTCCCCAACCACGCGCGCTGCGCATAGAAGGCAGAAAGTGTGAAGAACAAGAGCACCATGGCTAAAACAGCTGCCCGGCCCTGATCGTACTGCGCACCAACGATGGCAAAAAATATCTCAGTCGAAAGCACATCGAAGTTTCCGCCTAAGACAAGTGGGTTGCCAAAATCGGCCATGGATTCGATGAACCCCAGCAGAAAGGCATTAGCCAGGCCCGGGCGCATCAGAGGCAGGGACACGGTTTTGAAGGTTTGCCAACGATTGGCTCGAAGGGTTTGGGCGGCCTCCTCCATCGATGGTGACACCCCTTCTACCACCCCGATCAAAACCAGAAAGGCGATTGGCGTAAATGCCAGCGTCTGAGCGATCAGCACCCCGGGCATGCCATATAACCAGCGCGTCGGCTGCACGCCAAAGATCTCGGCAACAAATCTGGTGACCGACCCGGAAAGCCCAAACAACAGGATCAGTGCCAGACCAATCACGAAAGGCGGCGTGATAATCGGCAAGACCGTCAACGCGCGCATCCCGCGTTTAAAGCGGAATCCCGACCGTGTGACGACAAGCGCAAAACAAAGGCCAAGCACGGTCGTGATGAAACCCACAAGAATTGCAAGAAACAGAGAGTTCCACGCGGCACCGCATTTGGCACCGGCAAAACAACCCAAGCCCCAAAGTCGGTCATCAAAGAACTTCGAGGCAAAAACCGAAACTGAATAGGCACCATCTTCAGTAACGAAGGCGGCAAACAACATCTTCGCAATTGGAAAGAAGACGAAAACTGTAACAATGGTGATTACGCCACCAATAGCGCTGACGACGAAAACGTCGCCATTGATGGCGCCGCGCGCCGCAATACCCTGAGTTAAAAGGAACATGAACGCTGTGGCACAGATCATCGCGCCGTATCCCATGCCGAACTGGCGGATCTTCGGTTCTCCGAACAGCGCCTTCATCCAGTCGAAATTGAACCCGCGAATGCCAATTGAGAACCCTTGCGCAATCAGCCAGCCAAAACCCAAGGCACCAGCCAAAATCAGGATGCGCGCGTATTGCGGATCGGACTTCGGTTTGCCGAGTACCAACAAAGGCAACGCAAGCGGGACCAAAAGCGGCGTAAGCCAAAGCTTTTCGCCTTGTCCGATCAGAAAAGCGGCGGGCGCATAATCTTCATCGAACGGATATCCATCGACCAGCCATAGGAATGACCAAATGCCATCCTCTACCATGAACCATGGCAGCAGGCAGAAACCGATCCACCCGGCAACAATCCAGAAGATCAGAACCGGGTGGTTCGTTTTTGACGTGATTTCAGCCACTTACTGAGGCAGCACAGAGACCTCTTCGTCCCATTTCTGCAAAAGACGCTTGCGTTCATCTGACGAGCCATACTTTTTGAAGTCATAGTCGATCAGCTTGATCTGGCTCATGTCAGGTGCGCTTTCAGAGGTTTCCGCATTTTTGTTGGACGGAACCTGGAAGGCGTTAACCTCAAGCGCAAGGTTCTGGGCCTCGGGGCTGAGCGCCCAGTCATAGAACTTTTTAGCTTCTTCTTCATTTCGAGCGCCATCAATGATCGACATCGAGCCGATCTCGTAGCCTGTGCCTTCGCATGGGGCCACGACCTTGACCGGAAAACCTGATACGGCCTGCTTGACCGCATCATGCATGAAGACGATACCGATGGTGTTCTCACCCCGACCGGCGGCCTTGATTGGGGCTGAACCCGACTTGGTGTACTGGTTGATGTTCGAATGTAGGCCCTTCATGAACTCAAAGCCGTCGTCTTCGCCAAATATCTGAACCATCGAGGCAAGCGTCGTATAAGCGGTGCCCGAGGAATTCGGGTTCGCCATTTGCACGTGCCCTTTATATTCGGGCTTCAGCAAGTCTTTCCAACATGCGGGCTCAGGCAAGCTGTTCGCGGCCAAGAGGTCGGAGTTGTAGCCGTAGCCGAGTGCGCCTGAATAAATTCCGATGGTTTTGTTACCTGCACTTTCAGCCTGCGAGATCGCCCAGTCGTGAAGTTGGTCACGCATCGGCGACACGTATTCCATCGTCAGGCCTTCTTCGGCAGCTTGCAAATGGGGATCACCGGTACCGCCCCACCATACATCGCCTTTAGGGTTAGAACTTTCCGCACGAATTTGTGCAAACGTCTCGCCCGACGACTTGCGCGTCATATTGACGTCTATGCCGGTGGCATCTTCGAAACTGCGCGCCATGAGTTGACACCAATCTTCCTGTGCCGAGCAATAAAATGTCAACTTCTCAGCTTGGGCCGCACTAAGCGAAGCCGCAAATGCTATCAGCGATCCCGCCAGCGTTGTCGTCAGATTTTTCAATTTCTTTCCTCCCCTATGTGTCGTGCCGAAATTCCCAGCGCGATACTCGTCAATTCGTCGTTAGAGGCGGTCGCTCAAAGTCGCTAGTGGAGCTAATTGCGTTGGCCAAATCAATATCCGACCAGCCTCCCAATGACAGAAACAATCTCAACATCGTACTGTTAGTTCTGCAAGGAAATTCCACGAGTACCATTTTTCTTGCACCGCCAGCTTTTTAATCACCAAGCCAGTTTACAGCACCAAGTAAGAAGATCGGGAGTGTATTTTGATGCCGCATTGTTTAGATGGCCCTTTGCCGAAGCGACCTTTCTCTCATGTAAAGCAATCATCGTATTGCGATATTAAGGTATAGTTTTGGCCTGCAATCTGAGTCTCCATGCGGCTGCAGCGAACTTCCGCTTTCCGCCCGACTTACAAAATCACCTCGGTTTTCGCATGACTTGACTGTCAGAAAAAAGTACTATATTTTCTGACAAGGAGAAAGCTATGATTACTTCATCGATTAGACAACGCATCATCGGTAAAGGCCGGGGGGCAATCTTTGCGCCACTGGACTTTCTGGATATCGGCTCCCGCGCAAGCGTCGATCAGGCGTTGTCGCGTTTGGCGGATCAAGGGGTGATCCGGAGGTTGACGCGTGGGCTTTACGACTATCCAAGAAAGAGCGCCCGCTTAGGGCTGCTGTCTCCGTCCGCCGATGACATTGCCAAAGCGATTGCACGTAAGGATAATCAGGTTCTACAGCCCTCCCCTGCCATGGCTGCCAACCAGTTGGGGCTGTCGACCCAAGTGCCGTCCAAGCCGATTTATATGACCGACGGCCCGACCCGCACCAAGACAGTTGGTCGACAAGTCATCCAGTTCCGGAATGCATCATCCAAAACACTAGTTGGTGCGGGCCAGAAAACCGGCACCGTATTTCAAGCGTTGCGCTATGTCGGCAAAAACCGGGTGGATAGCCGGGTTGTCAACACACTGGCCCGCAATTTGGATAGCAAGGACCGGGCATTGCTCGCAAAACAAAGCAGGTATGTGCCGGCCTGGATGCATCCTGTAGTGCAGCAAATTGTGGCGCGGAACTGATCGTGGACCAATTTGCCAACGATACTCCAAAGAACCGAGAAGAAGCGTTTCAGGAAACGGCCGCCCAGCTTGGCCTGTCCAAAGCAATCGTCGAGAAGGATTTCTGGGTCTGCTGGTCACTGAAACATCTATTCGCCCTGCCCTCTTTTGGCGCTCACTTGATCTTCAAAGGCGGGACATCGTTATCCAAGGCCTACGACATCATCCATCGGTTCTCGGAAGACGTGGATCTGTCCCTCGACCGGGCGCAACTTGGGTTCGAGGGCGAACGTGACCCCGAGCACCCTGCCCTTTCCGGCAAAAAACAAAAGCAACTGTTGCAGGAACTTCAGGATACGGCCACCAAAGTAGTCGCTGGACCGCTTCTGAAAGAAACCAAGATCAAGTTTGGTACCGCGTTGGACCAGGGCTTTTCCCTGTCGGTCGATCCTGGTGATCAACAAACTCTGCTCTTCGCCTACCCGTCCAAGACAAATGCGACCAGCGGTTACATCCAACCGGTGGTGCGGTTCGAATTTGGCGCCCGTGGAGTTCACCTTCCAGCAGAGTCTCGCAGGATTTCGCCTTATGTGCATCAGGTCTTTCCAAACCTGCTGAGCTCCAGCGACGTTGATGTGAAGGTCTTGGGCGTTGAGCGCACATTTTGGGAAAAAGCAACGATCCTGCACATGCTCTATCATAAGGACGTCACCAAACCTCTGGCTGACCGCATGTCGCGCCATTATTACGATATGGCCCAACTGATCACACACGTGACCCATTCTCGCGCTATTGAACAGATCGACTTGCTGGATCAGGTCGCACACCATAAATCCGTCTTCTTTAAAGCGGCCTGGGCCAACTACGAGCATGCCAAGCCCGGATCTTTAAGATTGCTACCAAATCCTGAACTGGAAGCTGCGTTGCGCCGGGACTATGCCGGGATGCAGGAGATGATAATCGGGGACCCCCCCTTGTTCGATGACATTTTGAATACCATTGGGGTGTTCGAGACGGACCTCAACGGCTAAAATCAGTTTGTTCTTAAGGCGCAGAGTTCGAACTTTAGAATCCAGATGGCTAGTCAAGTAAGCAAACCTTTTGAATTCGCCCAAACTCAAGCTGGATCGCTCCGAGCAACGGTTTCAAATGGTGTGACTGAATGTACTGCGCAATGAACTTGCTAGGCGCACGCAATGTGATCGTCTGATCATGTGTTTCAACAAGTTGGAGATCGCGATACCAGCTTTTGAACAACAACGTTTCAGACTCTGATAAGCGTTGGAGCGCCCTGCCCCACGGATCCTGGTGGTCATGCTCCTCATGTTCAACCGCTACGGGTTTATCTTGACCAAACTGAACATGTACGATCTTTTCGGTTGGTTTTGGCGCTTGCGTTTCCATACGAGATGAAAAATCAGAACCTACATTTTTCCAAACCGGTTCGCTTAGACGGTAAATTTCCGTGTAGTTAAGTCGGTACGCTGCTACGCGCCCTCTAACCCCAGGCCTAAGCTGGAGAAGTATTTTGTAGTCCGTCAACCGCTTGATTTCTCGCTTGACGGTTCGTCCATCTACGGACCAGAGACGGGCCATTTCCTTTTGCCCGACCGTCAGCTCATCAGTACGCCAGTTATATCGGGCGGTTATCAACGCAATGAGCCGCATCATCGAACATTGAAATCCCGTCGTTCCGCTCAACCCGGCAACAGAGATTGCGGTTAACAGATCGTACTTCTGAGATCCGGCTTGAGTTCCTGTAAATCGTTTTATTTCCATTTTGATACTGCCACTGTGCCTCGAGTGGATCGGCTTCGCTGACCGATTCCATCAATTGGGTCTAGTGTGATGAAATCCCGTAGTTTGTCAACGGACTTCGAAAAGCAGGATGACCAATCCCTTAATCAAAATCAAAAGAAAATTTGGTTAATAGGTTATAGGTGACATCTTAGTGTCACCATAATGGGGGTCAAGTGTCACCCTATATCTGGTAAACCTACTCAATCTGTCACCAAAACATAGCACAACTCCAGGGCGGCCTCCCGTTTTTAGTCGAATCAGCGGCAAAAAGCGGAAATTCTATTCTTTACGTTTTGTAGTTTTATAAAATCGCGTTATTAAGAGACATCCATAGTATAACAAGAGCAGCACAATGCGAGACCACACCGACCTTCAAACGATGAACGAACGAAGCCTGGCCCAACAGGCTGCCGTCCGCCGCGCTACTTTCTCACCCGCGGACGAGAAAGTGCTTCGACCATTTTCGATCTGGGAAATTAGCCAGTTCATGTTTGATGTCCCGGCGGACACTTTGAGAAAAAAGTTGGCTGACGATCCGTCCCTTCCGCAAGGCGCGACAGAGGATGATGGGCGGCAAAGATGGTTTTCTCTGGCTGAGATAAACGAGTTGAGGCGCCGCCTGAGATTTAGAGGTAAAAGCCTTCTGCCCCAAAGGCCAGTGGGTCGGGCAATGAGAGTTGCGGTTTCGAACTTTAAGGGTGGTGTCGGTAAAACTGTGGTCGCTCAGCACTTGGCGAATGCGGCCGCGCTTGATGGTTACCGTGTACTGGTGGTGGACTTCGACCCCCAAGCGACACTCACGCATTCAATGGGTCTGTCTGAAGTTAGAGAGTGGAATACTGTCTGGGGCATTATGTGCCGCGATCTTTGCCGTGAGGCAAACCGGATCGCCGACGAATATGATGATCCGGCGGACTGCCCCTACCCCACCGCTGACGAGTTGCCAGAAGACGTCCAGTCGATTGCCGCACAACGTGTGCAAGATTTCATTCAAAGGACGTCATGGTCGACAATCGATATCATACCGAGTTGTGCAAACGCAGCCTTCGTTGAGTTTGCTTCGGCTCAGTACAGATCCATCCATAAGGCATGGAGCTTTTTTGGGTGCGTCGCCAGATACCTCGATGAGTTACCAGACGACCAGTACGATTTGATTATTTTCGATTGCCCGCCGGCAATTGGATACCAGTCTTTGAATGCGGCCTTTGCCGCTGACATTCTCTATATTCCCTCTGGCCCGGGATACTGGGAGTATGACAGCACCACGAGTTATCTCGGTCAGCTGGGTGATGCCTTGGAAGATATAACCAATGGGTTCGATCGTATTGCCCAGGACGCCGGCATCACACTTCCAAAGAGGTTCGATGACATAAGAGTTCTCATGACCCGCTTTGAGGCCAGCAATTCACTGCATGTCGCGATGATGGATGCCTTCAAAAACGTTTTCGGAGCAGACGTCTGTCAGAACCCGATCGAGATGACGCGTGCGGTCGAGCAGTCAGGTAGGTTCCAAATGTCTGTCTACGAGCAGGACTACAGGCAGATGACTCGGGATACTTGGAAACGGGCGCGTCAGTCTTTTGATAACGCGTATGGCGAGTTTAAGGATGTCGTCCTACGGGCCTGGGAAGCGCGTACTAAAGTTGAGGAGCGTGTAGAATGAGTGGTAATAAATTCGGCTTCACTCCGATTGATGACAAAGACCTCAAGAAAACCCGCCGCCGCGAAGTAGGCCCGATGGGAGCCGCGGTACGCGAGACAGCAAACAGTTTGAATGAAAGTACTGAAAATCGCGTGGAGCAGCGACGGCAAAATGCTTCGGATGCCAAGGAATATCGTAAAGCTCGTGATGAAGGGCGAGTGCTGGTTGCCGTTGGAATAGATGAAATTCACACTACTGATCTGCCACGAGATCGTTTGGAATTATCAGCCGTTGCGAGTTCTGACGAGATGGATGAACTCAAAGCTTCAATTCAGGAACGAGGTCAGAAGGAGCCCATAGAGATCTATAAGGATTCAGATGGTCGCTTCCAACTCAAGAAGGGTTGGAGACGATTAACTGCTCTCAAGCAACTTTTTGAAGAGACTGGTGATGAGCGCTTCTCCAGCGTTACGGCCCGAGTTGCCGAGTCCCAGAGTGACCGAATTGATCTCTATATCGACATGGTTGAAGAGAACGTTGTTCGGGAGGATCTGACTTTCGCTGAGATGGCACAAGTGGCGATCCTTGCTTCCAAAGACGCAGATTTGGGGGCAGGGGATGCAGAAGCTTTGGTCGGTAGACTTTATTCGGCACTACATAAGATGAAGCGCTCTTATATTCGAAGTTTTGTCTATCTGCTCAATGAGCTTGAAGGCGCATTACCGTTTCCAAAGGCCGTGTCCAGAAATCTTGGCGTTGAAGTGGCGCGGAAACTACGTGCGTCTTCAGGTTCTGCTGCTGGATTAAGAGAGATATTGGCGCGCGCTTCGACAGCCAGTCAGCAAAACGAGATGCTTGACGCTTTCTTGGCGGGTCCTGAGGCTGAGACAACTAGGGGCATGCCTCGTGAAAAACGCGAGAGCGTAAAATACGAGTTCCACGTAGGGGCTTCAAAAATCACTGCTCGAAAAGGAGAGTGTAGGATTTTGTCTGGCCAAGACTTTACTTCGATTGATCGGTCCAAACTTCAGAGAGCGATTGAAGCATTCGAAGCTGTTTTGAACGAGTAGTAACCCGCGGGTTACTCTTGCTCAGGTTTGATAATTTGAAGGCGGTAACCCACGGGTTACCGCCTTCTTCATTTGGGAACTGTCTACCCCAACAAGTCTGTCGCCGGGTTATCGGCAATATCGACGTCGTCGTAATATTTCTGCGCCTGGGCCATGGAACGGTGCAAAGACAGCCGCATGGCGGCCTGGATTGGGGCACCGTCCAATGCGGCCTGCGTCAAAAACCCGGACCGCAGCCCGTGGGGTGAGGCAAAACCCTCTGGCAACCCCGCCAGTGTCAATCGGTGCCGGACAATCTGATAGATCGCATCCGGGCTGAGGCGGCGCTTCAGCACCCGGTCGGCCTTGGAGACGGGCCGGAACAAGGACCCATCTTCAATTTCTCCAACCTCGATCCAATGTATCAGCGCCTGCGCCGCGCGGGTTTTGAGCACCAGGCGAGGGGTCTCGCCCTTATGGGTGGTCTTGGTTTCCAGCAGTGAGATCCAGACCAGGCCTTTCTCATCGAACTCCTTCAGGCTGACGTCCTCGCGCCTCAGCCCGGTGATCTCGGACCGGCGGCGGCCACCTGAGGCCCAGCCCAGCATCAGCAAAGCGCGGTCGCGGCAATCCCGGCGCGACCCGCGGCAGGTGGCCAGCAGCAGTTCGAGAATGTCCCGGGTGATCGGGTGCTGTGATTTCGGGGCCGGGGGGCGGGCCGCCGCCCGGCGGGCCTTGGACCGGGCTTGTTTCACCTGCGGGGCGCCAAACGGGCTGGTGAGGTTCTTCATCCGATGAAAGGCCAGCCAGGAGGCAATGCGCCGGTCCAGCGTTGACGGGGCAGGGCAGGCGAGGGACTTACGCAGCCCCTGAGCAATCAGCGCTTCGGCGGCTTCGCGCGCCACATCCGTTTCTGGTGCGTCATTCAGATCACGAGCGTGATCAAGAATGAAGGCCAGCGCCGTGGCCTCTGTTTCTGGCCAGTCCAGCGTCGCTGTGAACCGCGCGGATTTCCAGGCGGTGACATAAAGCAGGTCGCGCTCATAGGCGCGCAGTGTGTTGGCGGGGGTGCCGCGCACATAAAGATCAGTGAGCGCTTCCTGATCTGTGTCCGAGAGCGCAGGGGCGGCGGCGGGGAGGTATGGGGCAGGGGCCTTCATGTACCCATTCTGCGTCAATTTGGGTAAGATTTCAATTAAAGATGATAAGCGATACTTATCGTATTTAATTGTGATTTGACAATGCAACGAATGTAACGATCATTACTGCCAGATTATGAGCACAAAGTGGGTGGGGTGGTTTCTATTACAGCCGAAATCAAATAGTCTGCTGTAAACTCTTTCATCAATTCCGATGCGAACGCAGACATTCCCCAGTTCGTGAGTTTTGCGTGTCCAATCTGAATCGGGGACGAGGGCGGGCGTTGATTGAAACCAGCAGTTTCCCACCCATACGACAGAAACGTAAGGCCGCCTTTGGTTGACCTCTCGTGTCATACTCTTCACTCTTGTGAGTATCTTCAGCCGCGAGGCCGCAATGAATCAAAAAAGCTTGCTTGTTATCCTTCTTATTTATTCCTGGATCGGGTTGGCCGGTTCGGGCGGCGCTCAAACACAAGGAACCTGTGTCATAACGCAAACGGAAGGGCAGGCGGTCGTTTCTGCCCGAGGAGCAGGTGCCCAACCTGCAGTCATTGGTTTGGGTTTGGGGTTGAATGCCAAGCTGCGCACGGAAGCCGATGCAAGGGTTACCATGGCCTGCTCTGGTGGGCTTGAAGTTGTTATAGGCCCGGAAAGCGAGATCGACGTGCTTGGTCTATTGGATCATGAAACGCGCCCCTTTGGACTGCGATTGATCGATGGCATCGCCGGGTTTCTTTTTTCCTCGGAAGACGGAAACGGCGTCCAGGTCAGAACCCCTTCTGCTGTTGCCGCGGTCCGTTCCACCGAGTGGGCGATGCGAGTTGAAAACAGTGCAAGCGCTATCTTCACACGTGAAGGCACGGTGTTTGTTTCCGCAGGTGATACCCTTGCACAACTTGGCCCGAGCAAAGGCATTGACGTATCCTCCTCTGGCGAAATTGGGCCGGTCAACGATTGGGGACGGGCGCGCATTGAGGAATTCGACATACTTCTTGGGGCGGAATGGTAGCACGCAACGGGTTTCGACGCGCACGACGCATCACTGGGGTGATCGTGCTGCTGTTGAGCCTGTTAATCGCGATCTGGCACCCCGGGGACCGAAGTACGTTTTGGCAGGGTGTTGAAGGCAGACTGCTCGACGCCAGGTTCTTTTGGCGCGGCCCTGTGGCACCTCCGGACGGTGTCGCAGTCATTGCATTTGACGATGCAGCGATGGCACAGCTCGAAACATTTCCGCCGTCTCGATCAGCCCTGGCGGAGGCGGTGAAGATTGCCTCAGAGGCGGGTGCCGCAGCAATTGCTTTGGATTTTCTGTTGATTGATCCTCGTGGGGGTGACGAAGGTCTTGCTGAGGCATTGGCAGGTGCCGACGCAGTTCTTGGGGTAGCCGAGGCGCCCGCTGATGCGTCTCTGCAAGATCTCCAGAACGGCGATTTTTCTGTTGTGATTGCCCCTGAGTTGGACAACCCGCTGCCCGCGTTGGGACCGGCTGAAACCCTGCGCGGTGTGGCATCGATCGGACATGTGAACCTGCGCCATGATCCCGATGGAGCAGCACGTCGGCTTTTTGCTGCGCAGTATCTGGCAATTAAGGACCGCAACGCATGGTATCCGCCGCTCGCCCTTGCGGTTCTCAAGGCGGCGGATAATGAGCTGGACCTGCAGTTGCGATCATCCCGAACAGGCGGGCACCTGACAGTTGGGGACACCTTGGTCACGCTGGACATGCAGGGTGCCATCCCCCTGAACTTTTACGGGCAAGAAGGGACGATCCCGACCTATTCTTTCGCAGAGCTTGGGGAGGCAAACCTGCGGGACAAGATCTTGTTTGTCGGGGCCACCGCAACCGGGTTCGGGGACCGGCACGCTACGTCCTACGATGCCACCTTTCCTGGCGTTGAGCTGCATGCAACTTTGGCTGCAAACGTGATCGAGCAGCGTTTTCTGCGTCGTGACGCGCTGACATGGTCATTGGACATCGCAGTGGCGCTGATCGCAGCCACGCTCGGATTCTTCGCCGCAAGGTTGGACCGGCCCTGGCTAGGGGTTTTGGCGACCGCTACAGTGTTCAGCGTGCTGGCCCTCATGCTGCAGGCTGCATTCGTCGTTGGTTGGTGGCTGGACGGGGTCACAGCAGTCTTCTCGCTGCTGCTCGGAGCTGGTGCCGGCGCCGGGCTGCGGCTCATGGAACATCGTCGGCGTGCTGCGAACCTATCGCTTTATCAATCGCCTCTGCTTGTTGAGCGGCTGGCAGATGCGGCCGACCCCCGGTTCGAAGCCACGGCAAGGCCTGCCGTTGTTTTGTTTGTTGATGTCGCTAGCTTCACGACGCATTCCGAGAGCCTCGGCCCCGAGGGCACCGCCCATTTTTTACGGCTGTTCCACGGGCTTGTCGAACAATCCGTGGAGCCACAGCACGGGATCATCGCACATTTTGCAGGAGATGGCGCAATGGTCGTCTTTGGGCTGCCAGAACCCGGTCCGGACGACGCTATGCGCGCGCTGTGCTTCATCGAGGCGCTGTATGCGGCGGTTGGCACAAGTCCGGACTGGCCCGGTCTCGGGATACGGGTCGGTGGTCATAAGGGCCCGGTCCAGACCAGTGTAATCGGCGGCAAGCGCCACAAACAACTCGCCGTGAGCGGTGACGTGGTGAACACGGCCAGTCGCCTGCAGGAATTCGCTAAATCTCAAAACGCGGCTATCGCCCTGTCCAGCGCACTATTGGAACCAGATCCGCAAACGCGCGACCGAGCAGCGAAAATGGGATTACACCCAGCCGGCCAACATACGCTTCGTGGTCGGGTAGAACCCATTGACATCTGGACAGGCCCGCTTCCGGGCACAGTCGAGTCCTAGGTGTCCGTCGTCAGAGTTTTCCGGACAGCGCAAGCAGTTTCGTAACGGAGGCTCTGGTTCGGTTTCTGTCTGAGTTTAGGCGGCAGCGGCTTGATGCTGCAACCGACGTTTTCGGATTGTCTTTTTCTTGTTCTCCTCTCTCATCTTCAGGATCTTTGCCCCGCGACCGTGGTAGACATCGTCATGAGCTGTTCCAGAATGCTGCGATCGGTCATCGAACCCTCTTCCGAAGCTACATCGCAATTATGGCTGTTTCTGCCCGTGTCGGCCAGAGCGGCAGGCAAAGCGCACCGCCCTGATCACAGGCATCAAAGACCCGAGATATCCACATACACCCGGTAATCCGCGATCCTGTCCTCGCGAAAGTTGAAACGTGCAGCAAAGCGCACGTCGTGCGTGCTTTGATCCTTGCGCGTATAGTGGACCGTGCCGTCGCAGAACGCGGTATCGCCGCTAGACCAGATGCCGGTGATGGTGTGTTGCATACCCTGGATCGTGGCAAAGAAATCCGCGTTCGCAGCTTGCACGGCTATGCGCCCGTCAATCTGTTCGAAATTGCCAAGCTGGAATTGCACGTCTTCGGTCACATGTTCAACAACACCGGCTTCGTCGAGCGCGTCAACCGCGGTATAAAGGGACGCGATCCGGGGCGCGTGGGCTGCGGTGGTGGGGGCCGTGATTTGCATCTTCTGGTTTCCTTTTGTGTTTGAACGTTATCGGTGGGTCTAAGTCTGTTTAGCCTGTGACCGTCGGTGCAGGACCGGCGGGAGTTTCAGGTAGCCGTTGGTGACGGCTAGCCCAAGGAACAAGATTGCGAGGGACCCCAGCAGCCCAAGGCCAAGAGGTTCGCGAAAGACAATTGCCCCGATTGCGATGCCGGAAAGCGTGGCAAAATAGCCGACCTGCGCGAACCCAACGCCATCCGTGCGCCGCTGTACTTCGAAGGTCAGCGCATAGCTGAGCGCGGTGATGAATCCGATGCCGAGGATTGCGCCAAGCAGGGCAGGGGGCACCGAGACGTCGCTGATTGTGCTGCCGCGTCCCAGTAACAGGGCGGAAATCAACAACAGCTGTGACAGAAGCGTTCCGGTCGCCAGCCCCAACGGATCGCCGCCGGGCGGGTAGGCATAGCTGCGAAAGACGTTGCCGCAGGCCAGAAACAAGGGCCCCAAAAGCGACAGGGCAATCCACGCCGGCTCGACACCCATCAGGTCAAACCCACCCATGGTAGCAAGGCTGACCCCAGTAAGGCCGATCAGAATACCAACCAGGCGGTGCAACGGCAGCATCCTGCGCGCGATCAGTGCCGTTATCGCGAAGGTAAACAGCGGTGACAGCGTGACGAGGGCGGAATAGAACCCAAGGCTCACGTGCTCCAGCACCAGAAACCCGATCACAGCGGGGCCGCTGACACCGAAAACTCCGGCACCGACATAATAGGGGATGTGCCGCGTGTTGAGCACCACGCGCTTCTTCGACAGCAAGCACAACGCCAACAGCGCGATGCTGGCCAGCAAAACCTGCCAGAACAAAGCGGTCAGAGCTGATATTCCCGCCATCGAGACGAATTTGGACAAAGTGAAACTGACCCCCACCAGGACACCGATGGCCATGATCAGCGCTGATACAGGGGATCTTCTGACAATATCAGGCATCACGCAGCCCCCATTTCCGGCACATCGGCTGAGGGCATGGAAGCCGGGCCGATCGGGACAATTCCGCTGGGGTTGATGTGACGATGGCTGAGGAAATAATGCTGACGGATATGGGCCATGTCCACAGTGTCGGCCACGCCCGGCAACCCCATGATGTCGGCCAGATAGCGGGGCAGGGCGACATAGTCGCTGATGCGTTTGTAGTCGGTCTTGAAGTGGGTCACATAGACCGGGTCAAACCGCAGAAGTGTCGGAAACAGTTTCAGGTCAACCTCTGTCAGCACGTCTCCGGCCAGGAACCGGCGTTGGCCAAGCGTTTCCTCAATCGCGTCGAGACAGGCAAAGAGCGCTGTTACGGCCTCGCCATACGCGATCTGGTTGGTTGCAAACCCGGCGCGATAGACGCCTTCGCGGATCGGTGACTGAATTTGTTCGGCGATCCGGTCGATTTCGTCGCAAAGATGGGACGGGCGAAGATCGGGTTCCGTAGCATTGGGAAACGCCGTCTGAAGCATGCGCACGATCTCGGCCGATTCGGTGCTGACGATCCGGCCCGTCACCTTGTCCAGCAGCACTGGCACGCTGATCGGACCCGTGTAATCCGGTTTGGCGCGCTGATAGGCTTCGTAAAGGAAGCGGGTGCGTTCTACGCCGCTTTGGTCGTTGAACAGGGTCTGGTCGATGACCCATCCGTTTTCCGACATGATCGGGTCCATCCAGGTGATGCTGAACGCATCGCGCAATCCCTTCAAAGTCAGAACCAGATCGACGCTATGACACCAGGGGCAGGCTTTGGACAAGTACAGGTGATACCGGCCCGCCGTGTTCGGGAAAGGGGCGCCCGGCTGCGCGCTGATGTGGCTCCTGAATGGGCTTTGCAGGCGGTGAAAACGGCCGTCCGAGGCCGGCGGTTTATCACGCAGTATTCCGTTGATGAGCATCTTGGGCATGTCAGCCTCCGGCGTTAGCAGGACTTGCCCACAACCTATTTACCTTCCATTACGGTGATAATCGTGTGAATTTGAAACTTATAGGTGAGAATAATTCGCCCAAAGGAAGCGAAACATGACTGAAATTGGCGCAATCCCCGTTTTTGTTGCTGTGGCGGACCATGGCGGGTTCGCAGCCGCCGCCCGGCATCTGGGTCTGACGAAATCAGCCATCAGCAAGCGGATCGGTGTACTAGAGGCACATCTGGGAACGCAGCTCTTTCATCGGTCGACGCGGTCCATCTCACTTACCGAGGCGGGTGAGATCTATCTGGCCCATGCGGCGCAGGCGCTTACCGCAGCGCAGGACGCCGAAGACGCGATTGCGGCGTTGCAGGGGCAACCGGTTGGATTACTCCGGCTCAGCACACCCATGTCTTTCGGGCAATTGCACGTTGCTCCGCTGATCGCCGCATTTCTCAGGCAATATCCAGGGATCAGACTAGATCTCACGATGGACGACAAATTTGTCGACCTTGTTGAAGGAGGCATCGACGTCGCCTTACGTGCCGGAACCTTGCCGGACTCGGCCCTGATCGCACGCAAACTTGCTCCGATCCACAGCGTGATCGTCGCTGCGCCGGACTATCTTGCGCAGTCCGGAACGCCAGAAACACCTGAGGATCTTCTGACACACACCTGCCTTCACTACGCCTATTCGCGCGACTCTTCGGAATGGCGCTTGGCCGGTCCCGAGGGCGACGTGCGGGTTCAGACGTCCGGCGTTCTGCGCGTGAACAACAGTGAGGCCCTGTGCACCGCGCTGCTTGACGGGCTTGGCATCGGTCGCCTGCCGACCTTTATTGCCGGGGCCCACCTGACCAATGGCCGTCTGGTCAGGGTGCTGTCCAACTATCGCCTGCCCGAGCAGGCGCTGTACGCCGTCTTCCCCGAACGAAAACACATGCCTGCGAAAGTTCGGGCGTTTCTGGATTTCGTTGTGGAGCGCGTCGGGCAAGACGTGCCCTATTGGGATATGGATGCAGGCCCGCTTTAGGGGCGCAGGCCGCGAATGAATATCTCGATTGTCTGTTTCTGCAATCTTGAGTGGCGCGCATCAGACATGCTGAACAGCCCCTTGTGCAGGATCATGCCGTCCACGATGCTGGCAAACGCGCGTCCCAGGTCGTCTGCATCCGCCTCGGCACGTATCTCGCCTGCTACCTGAAGCTGCCGGATCTGATTTGCGTAGAATGCGCCGAGGCTGTCAAAAAACGCGGCGACCTTGGCGCTGAAGACATCGGAGGCAAAGCTTGGTCCAAAGATTTCAAAAAACACGCGGATAAACCGGGCCTGTTCGGTTTGCACATTCATTGCGTTTGAGAGTGTGTCTGCAAAGTCCGCAAGGGTCGTTGGGGCTTCAGCTTCGGTCAACCGCGTCTCGATGGATTTGAAATAGCGATCTACCATTGCCCCTGCGATGGCGTCCTTGTTCCTGAAATACAGATAAAGCGTGCCCTTTCCGAGCCCTGCGGCCTCGGCAATATCGGCAATGGTTGCGGCGTGGTAGCCTTTTTGCGCATAGACCTGCATTGCGGCATCCAGAATACCGTTTTGCATCTCTTCACGGTCGACAATCTTTGGCATGGATCTGCTTTCAATAACCTTCGGGGTGTAGTTTCGCTGATTTATGACTGGACGTCCAGTCATAACAAGATGTATATGACTGACCGTCCGGTCATAAACGATTCGGTCTACGAAAGAGACAAGCCACCAATGATCAGGGCAGGTCTGTTCCGTATGGCCAGAGATAGATGGAGAGAACGATGCGGGTCGAACCGATGAACGACGCAGGTGCGGAAGTCTGCTGGAGCTATGACGGGCCAACCGATCCGCTTGTCGGCAGTAGCGCGACCCGCGCGGAACGCTGGTTGGGATATGGTGGCGCAGGCCTGATCACGGCTTTGCTCGTGATCAGCACGTACATGGGCAGCCCACCGTTTGACAAACTCTGGCAATGGGCCGTTTTCGTGTTCTTTGCATATGACATCGGCGGCGGCGCGGTCGCGAACATGCTCAATTCCTGCAAACGGTTTTATCACAGCAGGGCCGTCCCCGGCGAAGGTGCCTTTGTTCGGGCGGCAAAGAACGTGCATTTGTTCACCGCGATCCACATTCACCCCATTGTAGCCGCGGCTCTATTGGGCGGATCCGTACCCAACGCGGTCATCTGGTATCTGGCGCTGCAGGGTTCCGTCTGGCTTGTGCTGGCCGTGCCGCTTTACCTGCGCCGGCCGCTTGCAACGCTGTTCACCGTCGTCGCGGTGATCGCCGAATACAATTTTCTGTCACTGGGCGATGGACTGGAATGGTTCATTCCCTGCCTTTTCATCAAGATGGTCATGGGTCACGCGGTTCAGGAAGAGCCCTATGCACCCCGCGCGCCTTCAGACCCAAGAGAAAGAGCGCGCAAATGAAAACCGTGTTCATTGCCGGGGCGACCGGATATCTCGGTCGACATATTGCGAAACTGTACCTGTCCAGCGGCTGGCATGTCCGTGCCCTGGTCCGAAACAGTGAACAGGCGCGTGTCTCCGGACTGGACGCCAGCGAGTATTTCGTAGGCGAGGCCACCCGGCCCGAGTCGCTGCGCGGCGCCATGGATGGCGTCGATCTGGTGATTTCTTCGCTGGGCATTACACGACAGCGCGACGGTCTGACGTATGAAGAGGTCGACTATCAGGCCAACGTAAATCTGCTTGAAGAAGCCCTTGCAGCCAAGGTCGGTCATTTCGCCTATATTCACGTGCTGAACGCCGACAAGATGCCGGACGTTCCGCTTGTGGCCGCAAAGCAGGCATTTGCGGATCGTCTGGACGCCGCGCCCATCACATCCACTATTGTCGCACCGTCAGGATTCTTTTCCGACATGGCGGATTTTCTGAATATGGCTAAGTCCGGCCGTGTCTGGCTGTTCGGAACCGGGCACTTAAGGCTCAACCCGATTGACGGTTCCGATCTGGCCAGGGTCGTCATGTCGGCCATTGAGGAGGGGCGCACATTTGTCCCGGTCGGAGGCCCGGACATCTTTACCCAGACAGAACTGGCCGAGGCCGCGTTTGCAGCGCTGGGGCAACCTGCGAAAATCACCTACCTGCCGGATTTGACCCGCAGACTGGCCCTGAAGATTCTGCCATGGGTGACGCCCGCTCACGTACACGGGCCAGCTCTGTTTTTCCTGTCGGCGATGGGGCACGAAATGGTTGGCGAGCCGACCGGAATCGAACACATTGCGGACCATTTCAATGCACTTGTCGCGGAAGAACAATGACGGCATGTGCCCGATTTTTTTGTGGGGTCGTATATTCTGCCTGACTGGTTCGCCCAATACACTTTCGGAGAGTTCGCCATGCTCGTAGACCCGCATCTGCCAGACTATTAATTCGCCGAGGGTTCTGTCGCGAACTCCGTCCCCACCTGTCAGATCGAACGCAGTTCTGTTAACGCGGGCTGGAATATGACAGGAGCAGGCCGTGACGATCTCGTTTAAGGGTGCGCATTTTCCGAAAGACGTGATTTTGCACGCGGTTTTCTCAGTGCTTTTTCGCGACGACATATCGACTAGGCAGCATTCCGGCCTGATCCGAGGTCTCTATTACCTCGAAGCCGGTGTTGACAATTTTCCGTTCGAGTTGTTGCGCGGAGATAAAGTTGACAAAGGGCGCTTTCCCAAGAGCTTGCATGATCGGGATCGCGATCCGACGGATCATCGCGTATTTGAAGCCGCCGTTCTTCGGAGCGCATACAGTTTTCGAAATGAAAACCCCACCGGGCTTCGTCAATGAAAATATATGCGCGAGCGCATCTTCGAGGTCAGGCACGAGATGAAGCAGGTTGTGTGCCAGGATCGCATCATACGATCCCTCATCAATTTGATGCTCCAGAACTTCAGCCACTTTGAATGTTACGTTTTCCAGGCCTTCTTCCGCGCGCTTTTCATTGGCAATCTCGATCATACCTAACGCAAGATCCGTCGCGGTAACATGGGCAACGTGCGGCGCAAGTAGAAGCGCCGTTGAACCCGTCCCACAGCCAATTTCCAACACGTTGTCTTCCGCTTTAAGATAAGACTTCGTGCGCTCGAGCGTGTTCAGGTATCCTTCCATGTTCCGGATAGGATCAGCAGCGTACTTGCGCGATATCTTGCTCCAGAATGCGGCGTCCTTGGACAAAGTAGCCATTGTATTTCTCGCTTTAATAGGTGGTTGATGCACCCGATACTTTCAAACGCGGCCTTATGGAATTGCCAAAGTACGCAGAATTGTTATGCATAAATGCATGAATTGGAAGGCCATCAACTTCGACTGGAACCAGGTGCGGTCTTTTCTCGCGACCGCGGAAGAAGGCTCGTTTTCCGCGGCGGCACGTGTGCTTGAGCAAACTCAGCCTACAGTAGGTCGCCAGGTTGCCAACCTGGAGCAGTCACTCGGCATCACCTTGTTTGAACGGGTTGGTAAATCGCTGAAACTGACAGCTGCCGGCACCGAGCTTTTGTTGCACGTCCGGGAAATGGCAGATGTTGCGAGCAGGATCTCACTGACCGCGACAAGCCAGTCACAAGCTATCGAAGGGCAAGTCAGGATAACCGCGTCCGACGTGATATCAGCGTTTCAGTTACCGCCGATCCTGAAGCAGATCAGGCTTGCGGCGCCACGTCTTGAGATCGATGTTGTCGCTGCAAATGATATACGTGATATTCAGCGGCGTGAAGCCGATATTGCCATCAGACATGTACGCCCGACGCAACCAGATTTGATTGCAAGACTTGTGGCAGAGGCGACAGCAAACTTTTATGCGGCACCTTCGTATCTTGACCAGGTTGGGCGTCCCAAAAACGCAGACGACCTCGCCAAACTGGACTTCGTGGGGTTTGGAGATGTGGACACAATGATCGGCTTTCTAAATCCAGCTGGCATTGACGTCACAAGGCAGAACTTCCGGATCGGTTCGCAAAGCGGGATCGTTTCGTGGGAGATGGTGCGTCACGGATTTGGTGTCAGTGTGATGTCGGATGATATAGCCGCATTAACACCCGGTATTGAGAGAGTCTTGCCAGACCGCGAGCCCTTCAAGTATCCGATTTGGCTAGCCACGCACTCGGAATTGCACACCGCAAAGCGGATCCGACTGGTGTTCGACCAGCTTGCGGAGCGGCTAGGCGATCAGACAAGTAGAAACACATAGGAAGGCTCAATGTCACACGCGGTCCCAACACTCCACTTGCTGTGCGGTAAAGTCGCTTCCGGTAAATCCACTCTGGCGGCGGAACTGTCGCGCCACAATTTAGCAGTTCTCATATCCGAAGATCAATGGCTGAGCGCCCTGTTTGGTGACGAGATGTCTTCACTACAGGACTATGTGAGATGCGCATCAAAACTTGGTCAGATCATGGGCCCACATGTAACATCAATGCTTGTCGCCGGGGTTTCGGTCGTCCTCGATTTCCCGGCAAATACTCTCGAAAACCGAAGGTGGGCGCGTGGGCTGATCAAAGGTACAGGGGCGGCGCAGATACTCCATTTTCTGGATGTGCCGGACGAGGTCTGTCTGGACAGGCTGCACGGGCGCAACAAAGAAGGCGCCCATGCCTTTGCCACAACCGATGATCAGTTTCGGCGTATCGCGCGGCATTTTGTTCCTCCGTCACCTGACGAAGGGTTTCAAATCATAACTCACCCCCCGAAATCCGGGCTCAAGTAAATTCACCCCGCCGCACAGAGAATGATGCGGCCACCCGGTCGCCAGTAGCGGATGGCCGTATACCCAAGATCAGTGGTGTAGTTCGTCAGGCTATGCCGTAACTTGAGGTATGTTCCCTGCTTTCTTTCGCCTCTCTTGGACCACGACCCACGCACACAACAGCGCAAGAACAACCTCTATCCCGAGCGCAGCCAGAACGCCGGCAGATGGCCGACCATCAAGGACCAGACTGATTATGCGCCCCACGGCAAAAGCCGAGAAAACGGTTGTTCCAAGCAAAGCAGCTGAGCGCGCCAAACTCTTGTTAAGAGCACCCGCCAGTATGATCAGGCCAAGTGCTGCGAGATTGGCTGCAGGTGCGCGCAATTCGCTCATGAGGTTTGGCTGCGGCGTCAATGCTATGCCGTAGCCGGTGTAGAAGGCCTGCGGATCAAGTGTGATCGCCAGACCAATGCTGGCTGCCACTAAACCGGAAAAGCCAAGGACAAGTCTGTATTTGAAGTCAATTGTCATGATCGTCTCCATCATTTGCTGGCTTGCCTCAAGCGGCTTTGGTCCATGCCCCTGACATCGCGGCTTTTTCTGCAAATTCAGCAAAGTCGCGAGGCGTGCGGCCGAGCGCGCGCTGGACACCGTCTGCGAGGTTCGCATTGCGTCCATCAAGCGTTTCCCGTGCAATGTCCGTGATGACATCCGCGATCATCTCACCATTCGCGGTTTTGACTTCCGCATGGAAGGCTTCAAAGGAAATCGGCACGTACTGCACCGTCCTGCTCATGGCGCGCGAAAGTTCCACCGCCATTTCGGCAAATGTCATGAGACGCGGTCCTGTAACTTCGTAAAGCTCGCCGTCGTGTCCCTCTTCTGTCAGCGCCGCGACTGCAACGTCAGCAATGTCGTCGACGTCGACAATGGGTTCGCGTACATCGCCCGCGGGCATGGGCAAGGTGCCCGCCATCACCGGATCAAGCAGGGCACCCTCCGAGAAGTTCTGGGCAAACCATGCAGCACGTACGATCGTGAACGGTACGCCGGAGTTTCGAACTACTTCTTCTGCACGCTGGGCGTGAAACTCTCCGCGCCCAGTCAGCAGGACAACACGCTGCAGTCCTTTTTTTCGCGCCAGAGACGTGAAAGCTTCAACTTGCTCGACCGCGCCTGGGAAGGCGATGTCCGGAAAGTACGAAATGTAGGCGGCCGAAACGCCGTCTAAATTGGCGTCCCAAGTGTCCGGTTTTTCCCAGTCAAAGGGGGGTCTCGCTACGGCGCGACCCGCGCCGAACCGTGTGACCTTTTTCTTCCAGACGCTTTGCAATGCGAGATCCGGTTTTGCCTGTAGCGCCAAGTACGAGAATGGATTGGGTTGTCATTGATCATCTCCATGAATTCAGTTGATGACCCGAACATAAGGAACAAAATGAGACGAACTATTCTAGAAAATCCTCAATAATTGTCCAATCGTCC
The DNA here is from genome assembly GCF_059609705.1 of Ruegeria sp. YTSC192. NCBI lineage: Bacteria > Pseudomonadati > Pseudomonadota > Alphaproteobacteria > Rhodobacterales > Roseobacteraceae > Ruegeria > Ruegeria sp. YTSC192. The sequence goes on along the minus strand of NZ_JBXWMG010000008.1, from coordinate 98,981 downwards.
AGATGCTATAGACGAACACCCTAATTCCCATCAAGATTGGGACATGGACCAGATTGATCCTCACGTCCCCGACCCTGATGCGCTCGCGCAGCCGATTGGCGATCCGCTCGGGGAGATCCTCCATCTTTTGAAACTAACCGGCACCTTCTACTGCCAGTCTCGCATGTCCGCGCCTTGGGGTGTTTCCATACCGGGCTTTCCCGACATATTGAGCTTTGCGGTCATCACGCATGGGCGTTGCTTCATGCAGGTTGGTGACGGTGATCCGTTTGAAGTTGAGAAGGGCGATTTGGTACTGATGACCGATGGCGCGCCGATCGGTTTCTTCAGCTCGGAAGACACGCCTCTTTTGACACTGGAAGAGCTGCCCATACAAAAAGTAACCGAGCTTTATGAAACGCTGGAGTACGGTGGCGGTGGCGCCGAGACTGGCATCATGTACGGCTTGGTCAGAATAGATCACGCGGCAAGTGGGATGTTGATGAGCTTGCTTCCCGATGTTTTCAAGATCGATCCTTGGGAACAGGACGCAGGAAGCTGGTTGCAGGCGACACTGCAGTTCATCGCGAAAGAGGCACGTGAACTTCGGCCGGGTGGCGAGACGGTTATCACCCGCCTGGCCGACGTGGTCGTCATTGAGGCCATTCGTCGGTGGCTCAACAATGCACCTGATGCGAACCGCGGGTGGCTGAAGGCAGCCAGAGACGCCCAAATTGGTCGCACGATTGTCGCTATCCATCGCGCTCCTGCTGCAGACTGGACGGTCGAGTCGCTTGCAAAGGTCGCAGGAATGTCGCGATCCGCTTTCTCAGCACGGTTTACTGAACTGGTCGGCGTTCCGGCAATCCAGTATTTGGCGACCTGGCGCATGTATCTGGCGCGAGAACGGTTAACTGAAACAGATCAGCCTATCTCGCAAATCGCTGCTGACATAGGATATCTTTCTGAACCTGCATTCAACAAAGCGTTCAAACGCGTGTTCCAGATGCCACCGGGTCAGATGCGAAAGATAGGTATCGAAAGAAGGCAGGTTGCTTGAAGCAACCGCGAAGTCCGAGAACTCAGTTGAATTCTAAAAAGCTTCCGTAAGTAGTACTTGCATCGCGCGCAGAGTTCGCTCCATTTTTTTGCGAGTTCTACATCGGGATTGGTCTTTCAGCTGAGTTTGAACCAAGCTCCATTTGCGCTTTTTTGTTTGAGTAGGCCGCGCACCTGCGCGACCTGTGATGTCTCACCACCTTCGGACCGGTCTCAAGGCGCACTTGTTGCAAGGCGGTATTTTCGGAATTGTGCTCCATCGTATGTCATCTCGCCCTCAAACTCTGCGCCCATGCGCTTTAGAGCTCCCAGTTTTGTGCGGGTGGGCGGAAGCAGGAGTGTTACGGATGGGATTCTCGAGTCGCCGTGCGCGAATTCTAGTGCCTGCGCGGTGATCCTCATCCCCAAACCGAAGGCCGAGGTTTTTAGCACGAGACCGTAGTCCCAGTCAGGACCCTCGCGCTGAAAGCCGCCCCATCCCACATAGGCGCCGTCCGCCAGAATTGCCCAATGGCCCAACCCGTCTTGCGCCCACTTAGCTTCCTTCATTGCTACGAAGTTAGCTGAGCGCCGCTCGTCCCAATTGCCTTGGAGCAAAGGCATGTGCAGAGCCAGAACTGGATCGGACATATGTTCCGCAATATTCTCGACCGCAATCTCGGATAGGCGCGTGAAGGTGATTTTTGTCATGTGCTCGTTTGCGCCACGCTGTATGCCACGCCTTTGGTTTCGGGGCCTTCAATGGCATCAACCAGAAATTATTGCTAGGCATATCCTAGAAATCGCTTTTGCGTGTTCAGGTGGCGCATCATTTTGAGCACGATCCAGAGCCACGCGAACTTCATTGAGATACCCAACGCAGGCCAAGATCCAATCGAGGTAGGTCCTATTAAGGCAAGAGGGCTGCTCCGACCTGCCTCAGGCGGAGAGGCAAATCTTGTTGCCGTTCAGATCCCTTACATAGGCCGAGAAACGCGGCCCACGTTGCTTCGGTTCGCCTTCGCTTGTGCCGCCAAGCTCGATAGTCAATGCGTACAGCCTTTCGACCTCTTCAGCCGATCCGACGCTGAAGCCGACCATGGTTCCGTTTCCATTGGTGGCTGGTTTTTCGTCGAACGGAATTGCGGCTGCAAAAGCAAAGCCAGGTCCGAGCCAGTATGTCATTCTGTCGGTGGGCGAGACGCGTTCCACGCCGGACTTTTCGAAAAGCCGGTCATAGAAGTGCGTCGTAGCGGCCATATCGTTGGTTCCAAAGACAAAATAGTTCATCTGCATGGTGCGATGTCCTTTGAGCGTGCGTCGAGTATTTCGCTTCACTGACCAGTCAGCTTGAAGAACTCGATCAACTGACCATTGGGGTCGATTATCTTGAGCAGCTGGATACCCGGTTCTTTGATGATCTTGGGCGTAGCTACACCGGCGACTGTGGCGCGGGCTTGCATGGCTTCCAGATCGGCCGATTGCAGGTAAGGGACTGCGCCCGATCCCGCTTCAGACCCAGGTGCGTATTTGTCCCGGGACACGATTGCGAACCATCCGCCCGCCACCTCAAAGGCCACAAAATCCGGTAGCCCGATTGCAGGTTCGCTGTCGAATAGGGCGCGATAGAAAGCTTCCGAGCGCTCCATGTCGTCGGTCGGCACATAGGCGCCCATGGCCATGATCGGCGCAGTCCCCCGCTGCTCCGCCGACTCCGCAAAAAGTGCTGTGGGCAGGGCTGCGGCGAGGGCGATGGCAATGAAACGTCTCATGTTCTGATCTCCTTTTTTTGATGTCTTTCCTGCTTCTACCGCGCCTATGCTGACAGCGTGTTGTCAGCATAGTGTCAGTATGGTCTGTTCCATCGAAAGGAGATCACATGCGGCGTGGAGACAGGCTTTTTGAAGTCATCGAGATTCTGAGACGTGCCAAAGGCCCGATCTCGGCCCAGTCCATTGGAGAAGAGTTGGGCGTGACCAAGCGCACAGTGTATCGCGACGTCGCTGCGCTGATCGGTCAAGGCGTGCCTATCAATGGCGAGGCCGGGGTGGGCTATGTGTTGGAGCCCGGCTTTCACATGCCACCGCTGATGCTGACCCCGGACGAAATCGAGGCCGTGACACTTGGCGTTCTTTGGGTTCAAACCCGAGGTGAGCCCGAGCTTGCGCTGGCGGCCGAAAAGCTGATCACCAAGCTGGAAGCTGTTGCACCCGACAAGTACCGGACATCGTTTCTTCAGCCGGCCGTCAGCGTAGCGCCCGTCGCTCAGCCGGACGAGGTTCTTGGCGCCGCCGCCGTTCGTCTGGCCATTCGGCGCCGCAAGAAGATTGGCCTGAAATACTCTGACAACTCAGGCCAAAAGACCCGTCGTGTGATCTGGCCCATACTCCTGGGCTATCGGGACACCAGCCGCATCATCGCCGCATGGTGCGAGATGCGAGAAGGCTTTCGTTACTTTCGGACAGAACGGATCATTGAGGCGGAAGTCCTTGAAGACAGTATTCCTCGCCGAATGGACCTCCTTCGCGCGGAGTGGCGCAGTGCGACCGATGCGGAACGGAAGCGCTATGAAGAGGGGGCATAAGACGGAATTTTGGAAAGTTGTGCAGGATTGCTTTGGGGAAGCTGCAGAACAGCGATCGAAGGATGGCCAATGCCGGAATGGGCCGGTTGTCATGCAGGCGAACGCAGCGACTTAGGGTGATACAGAAGCCGCAATTATGGGAGAATGTGAGGTGAAATGGAAACAGCCTTGGGAGGAATAGTCCATATACTCTGACTGTCGATGAACTGATTTGCACCGTATTAGTGCACGGGTGCAATTCGAGTGCACTGCGACCGATTGATAATTTGTTATGCCGCTGCAGGTAGATCGCTAGACAGAACGGTCGGCAATTCCTGTTTCAAGAAACTTAGGAGCGCTTCGAATGCCGGCAGCATGCCTTTACGTGATGGCATCAAGAGGCTGATTTGGGGATGGCCCGCTGTCCACTCCGGCAAGACCCGCACAAGCGAACCGGCTTCCACTTCGGATCGGCAAACATAGGCTGGAAGGGCAACAAGCCCCAAGGATGAAGCCGCCGCGTTCTTGAGCGTCGACATGTCATCACTCGCGAACCGCACGCGGCACGGAACCGATGCAGTTTGCCCATCATCGCCTGTCAGTAACCATTGGTGCGTTTTTCCAGGCCGACCAAGGACCAAGGACGGGTGATCTGCCAGCGCAGTCGGATCGTCACCATGATCCAAAGTGTCACGGATCTCGGGTGAACAGAACAGGTGCCATTCCACTTGCGCCAATCGCATCTGGATCAGGCTCGAGTCTGGTAGCGTGTCCATATGGCCCCTTATGGCCACATCGACCCCGCCCTTGATCAAATCCTCCATTTGATTTGACGCTCGCTGCACGACCGTCACGCCGGGGTTGTCCTGCAAGAAACGAGGCAAGATCTGATCGAGGCCGAATTGCGCCATGCCCACAGAACAAGACACGGTGACGGTTCCTTCTATGGTGTTGGTTTGAGGCCAAATTCCACCACCAGATCTTCGACCTGATTCGATTGGAAGCTATCGAGACTTCGTACAAGCCTCCCTTCTTCGAATGCGATCAATTCGTGAGATCTGCCGGACCAACGGACGATCCCGCCGCAGAGCGTCCGGTGTTCCATATCGACAAGTTCTGCGACAGGGTCTGCAAAGAAATCGCTCCATTTGAGAAATCCGGTACTGACAGCTCGCGCAACCGCTTGTTCGATCGTCCGGTGTCACTGTACCCTAATTAATCAGAATCTTGCTTGAAATTGTCCTGCAAAATCAATTGTGGTTTGTGCTCTCAATTTTCATATTGTACCGCTAATTACCATACTGTACCCTTAATTGCCGTACTGCCGATACTGTGGATAAGTTTCGGCCTATTGGGGCGGGGGATTTGCGTGGTAGATGAGCGTCTTGCGAAACACCGTGCAGCGGTTCTTCGGCCGATCCTGGAGCTTGAGAAGAGAGGTGAGCCGATCAGCGCGGCGATCGGAGATGCCGCTTGGGAACTGGGCTTGGCGAAAAGCCACACTTGGTCGCTTTACCGGCGTCTGAGAGAGAACGATGCACGTGCCACGGCGTTGGAGTTGGACCGTCGCGGGCCGAAACCAGGGTCGAAACGGATTGCCGAAGGCGTCGAAATCATCATCTATGAGAGCCTGCGAAAATACTATCTGAACCGCGAGCGCTCGAGCTTTCTTCGCATCTGGCGCGAGATTCGTGCCGAGTGCGTGGCGAAGGGGTTTCAGCCCCCGACCCGTAGAACGGTCAAAGCCCGTCTAGATGCTATGGATCAGCGAGAGGTCTTCCGGAAACGGCGCGGGGCAGAGGAGGCTGACAAGGTCTTTGCTGCGCGTCCGGGCCGCCTTGAAGTTTCAGCCCCGCTAGAAGTCGTTCAGATTGATCATACAACTTCAGACATCACGTTGGTCGATCACGTCAATCGACGGCCACTTGCGCGCCCCTATCTGACGGTTGCGATTGATGTCGCGACCCGGATCGTTCTCGGGGTCTATGTCACTTTCGACGAGCCATCTATCTTGTCGATCGCCCTATGTCTCGATCACTGCGTGCGCCGGAAATCGGTGCACGTCCCTGGAACAAAGGAAGAGCTGGTTTGGCCGACGGCCGGCATTCCGAAGGCGATCTACGTCGACAATGCGCGGGAGTTCCACAGCGACGCCTTCAGAATGGCCTGCGAAGATTGGGGCATCGCTGTCGAGTATCGTCCGCTTGGCGGCAAACACTACGGCGGCCATGTCGAACGGCTGATCGGAACAACTATGGGGGCCGTTCATGTGCTGCCCGGGACGACGCAATCCTCAATCGTTGAGAAGGGCGACTATGACAGCGAGAAGCATGCGGCCCTGACACTAACCGAGTTCGAGGATTGGCTTCATCTGGAAATCTGCCGATACCACAATACGGTTCACGAAGCTCTCGGACGAACCCCGCTCGCGGCATGGGCGGACATGGGCGGGGATACTGCGGGACGGCAGGTTGTCGATGTCGATGCCTTTAGGACAAGCTTCTTGCCTTTCGAATGTCGCCAGCTTGGGCGCACCGGGATCACGCTCTTTGGGGTCCATTACTGGAGTGATGTCTTTGCCTCGTTGGTCGGACGAGGGCAGGGCAAGGTACAGGTGAAATACGATCCGCGAGACTTATCGCAGGTGTGGGTCATCACCGGTGATGGCCGCGTGATCCCGGCGCGCTACCGGGATCTCAGCCACCCGCGGATATCGCTTTGGGAAAGTCGGCGAGCCCGGAAAGATTGGCAGGAAAAGCATGGTGGCCGGATCAACGAGCGGGTCCTATTCCAATTGATTGACGCGCAACGGCAGCTGGCTGAGGCGGCGCGCCAAAAAACGCGGATTGCCCGGCTAGAGAACGAAAGAGATGCGCGGCTACCCCGGCACCAACCGCGCCGTGATCCGTCGCGCGAAATGTTCGCGATTGATACAGGCAACCCTGATCTGCCTACCTATGAGATTGATGAGTTTAATGACCCCAGAAGAAAGAATTGACCGTATCCGCGGCGACCATTGGGTCGCGTTTGACCGTGCCACCATCGTTCTCAACCGATTGACATCCCTGATGGAAATGCCACAGCAAAGCCGGATGCCAGGGCTGATGGTTTATGGAAGTTCCGGCATAGGAAAGACGATGATCGCCAAGCGGATGGCGAGCAAATATCCAACGCAGTACAACGCTGAACTGGGCATCACGAAAACACCCATCCTGCTGGTTCAGGCCCCGCCGGCCCCGGACGAACGGCGGTTCTATCAGCACATCCTGGCGACGATCGGGGCGCCTATGTGGGGTCGGCATACCGTGTCCGAGCTTGAGGTGCGCGCGCTCAGTCATCTTCGGGACATGGACCTTAGGATGCTGATGATCGACGAAGTGCATAACCTGCTTGCTGGCAGCTACCGTGAGCAACGCCGTTTCCTGAACATGCTCCGGTTCCTCGCCAACGATCTCTGCGCCTCGCTCGTCGTCTTCGGTGTGAACGAAGCTCTGGAAGCGGTTCGAGGAGACGATCAATTGGCCCGACGTTTGGACGAACACTACCTGCCGCTCTGGGAAGACGATGTGGAGTTCTCTCGCCTGATCCAGACGTTGATCGCGGCGATGGCGCTTGAGCAACGCTCAGGCCTTACGGTGGCGTCGCTTCGGACGATCCTGAAAGTGACCGGTGGCGTCACCTCGCGCGTGTTCATCATGATCAAATCCCTGGCTATCGATGCAATCGAGACCGGAGAAGAGCGGATCACGGACGAAGCGGTCCATGCCTGGCAACCGGTTTGGACGAAGCATGCCTGGAACATCCCTCGACAGCCCGCCGCTACATTCGGGTGACCCTCAGACCGCTACCGTTTCGACCGCCACCTATGCTTGATGAGCTTCTGTCGAGCTGGATGGGCCGCGTGGCGAAGGCCAATCATTGTTCGGTTGAAGAGCTTTGTGGCTATCTGGGTTTGGGGCAGGGCAGGGTGCCGGAATGTGCAAGCGACCTGCGAACGGCGAACTGGGCCATGCTATGCAGGGCGGTTCAGCGGTCCCGGGATGAAATCGTCAGCATGGCTCTTCCGGATTCAATGCATCATGACGTGCAATACGTGTCCCGGCATGACTTCCAATATTGCCCGGGGTGTGTTGCGAAATCACCCGATCTGGTGCTTCGCCATTGGCGCTTGGCATGGTCGATGACCTGCGAAATCTGCGGCCTGGCCCTGGCAGCCAAGTATCCAGCCAATGATGTATCAGGCAGACTTCATGCCCGAGCTTTGCGCGGCGCGGAAGTTCTGAAGACGGCTGCCGCCGCGACCGATCTTGCGCGGTTGAACCGGATCAGTCTGACCCTGCAAGTCATATCGGTGCTGAAGATCGGGCGTCTTTGGTCGCTCACCTCCGGGAACAAGCGCGAAAGGCTAATGGCGCTTGCGGCGGTCGGTATCGGCACGACCCGTCCCTTGTTGGGTGCCGCCATCATACTGCGAGGAAACGACCGGGCGGCCCGGGAGTTGAGCCGCGTATTTCCTGAACATCGTGAGATGATCGAGCGGATCCGTGGATTGTCGCAGGACCTCGGTCGACCGCTTCCTAGATTGGTTGAAACAGTGCATCCAATCGGGCATGAAGCACATGGATTGTGCCGCCCAAGAGTGTCGGAGAGCGCTTTGCAGGCCGCTCGTCAGGCCATCTCAGAGCTCGGGGCAGACGCAAATCGTCAAGCGCTTCTGATGCGCGCCGATGCAATCTGGAAGCGCTCAAGTGGGGTCAAGTCATAAGCCACGGAACCTGTGGATATATTGCAATTAAGGGTACAAAAACGCCCCGGAACGCCGTGAATCCGCAAATTCTGATTAATTAGGGTACAGTGACATCAGGTGAGATGCAGATATTGGGAAGGTTTGTCGTCAACTTCGCGTTGCCCGCGCTCATATTGCGGGCCGTGTCGACGCAACAGATTACTGAATTCGCCAATGCCGGATACCTGGGCGCAGTCTTGATAGGGTCCCTGGTGGTCTTTTGGTCTGGGTACTTTTGGTCACGTCGCGTAGCCGGTGAGCGCGCGTCAGCAAGCACCTTCAACGCTATGGGCATGTCCTGCGCAAACAGCGGATTTGTGGGTTTCCCGGTTCTGCTCATCAGCCTGCCGGATGTCGCGTCGACAGCACTTGCGTTGAATATGATCATCGAAAACCTCGTGATGATCCCCCTTGTTCTGATCATGGCCGAGTATTCTCGCAAAGGAGATATGGTGGGAAATCAGATGACCCGGCAGATTGCTTGGCGGCTGGCACGCAACCCGATCGTAATTGCGTTGGTTCTGGGGCTCACAATATCCGCATCCGGGCTCACGATGCCCGCGGTCATCGAACGACCGATCGACATGTTCGCATCCGCGAGCGCCGCCGTATCTTTGGCGGTTATCGGCGGCACTCTTGCAAGTCTTCCGCTCCGTGAAATTAAAGCCCCTGTGTTCAGGATCACCGCAGGCAAGCTGCTCATACATCCGGCTGCAACCGCACTGAGCTTTTTCGCTGTATCTTTGATAGGGGTTGGGGTGCAGAACGAGCAACTGATTGCAGCAGCAGTCATCCTGGCTTCGACACCGGTCATGGGGATCTACCCGATCTTGGCACAAAGCTACGGCGAGGAGCGGACCGCGTCTCTGGCCATGCTCGTAATGACCGCCGCATCGTTTTTTACAATGAGTTTGGTATTGGCAATTGTTCTCGTGTAGCAGACCAACCAGCGCATGCAGTATGTTCTGCGGCAGGGCAAAACAGCAGGATCCAACATGAACCGTTTTGGCCTCACCTCCATTCGACGACCCCACGCAGTCCTGTTTGACTGCGACGGGGTCGTGGTGGATTCCGAACCGCGGATGAACGCCTTACTGAAAGCGGATTTTGCTCGGTTCGGACTCGCGGTCGATGAAGCGGGGCTGGATGAGTTGCTGGGCGGTGTTCTAAGCGATGTCGCTGCACGTGCGCGCGTCATGGGTGCGCGGCTGCCGCGCGACTGGGTCGACGATTTCTATCAACGGCTCTACGTCGATCTTGCACGAGGAGTTCCTCCGATCCCCGACATCGAAGGAGTTTTGGAGGATGTGTCGCAAACTCTGGGGTCAATTTGACGAGCATGCGTGATCTGAGGTTTGTACTCGCAAAGTAGTTTTCGAACAGGTTAATTGAGCATGATCTCATTGAAGGGCTGTCATTTCCCCAAGGATGCGGTTTTGTACGCTGTGTACTTCTACTTGCGGTACACGGTGTCCTATCGTGACCTTGAAGAGATCATGGCCGAACGCGGCGTGCAGGTGGACCACGCTACACTTAACAGGTGGGTTGTTAAGTATTCACCGATGATCGCAGCAAGAGCGCAATCGAAGAAACGCCCAACGCTGGGTTCATGGCGCATGGACGAGGCCTATATTCGTGTTCGCGGCAAATGGATGTACCTCTATCGGGCCGTCGACAAGGCAGGAAATACCCTTGATTTCATGCTGTCTGAGCGCAGGAACCGTCCAGCGGCAGCCAGGTTCTTTGCCAAAGCTCTGTCGTCAAATGGAATCCCGAGCAAGATCGTCATCGACAAAAGTGGAGCCAACGCGGCGGGCATTCGAGAGGTGAACAAAATCCTTAATCGGTTTGGTTGCCCAACCAAAATCGAAACCGTCAGGTCCAAGTATTTGAATAACCTGATCGAGCAGGATCATCGGTTTATCAAGCGTCGTGTTCGGCACATGGGTAGTGTCGCAAACTTTTTGAACGACCAAAGCCAGCGATATGCTAGACGCAGTTATCCTGCGATCTCAGCAAACATCCGAAAGCCGGAAGTCGTATCACTAGAGAATTGCCGCTTCCGGATCATGTTGGCGACCTCGATGCCGTCCAAAGTGGCGGAAGCGGATTCGAACGACTTAAACCCACACATGTGCCGAACACGCCGCTTTATGAACCGATGATCCTGTTCGATCATGTTGTTCAAAAATTTGGACCTAATCGTCTGTACTTTGGCTGGGCAGCCGAACCGCTTCAGGATCCTGTTCACTTCTCGAATGCCAGCTGCATTTGCGCCACTTCTGTCGATGACGATTTTGTTTGGGATCCCGTTTGACGACATTGCTTTGGCAAAGAACCTGGTGGCTGCTGGACGATTTCGTCGCTCAGACAACATGAAATCAAGGGTGTTTCCCGCTTTGTCGACTGCTCGATAAAGATACATCCACTTGCCGCGCACACGGAGATAGGTTTCGTCCATGCGCCAGGAACTCAGCGTTGGTCGCTTCTTCGATTGCGCGCTCGCGGCGATCATCGACGAATACTTAACGACCCACCTGTTGAGAGTGGCGTGGTCCACCTGCACGCCGCGTTCGGCCATGATCTCTTCCAAATCACGATACGACACTGTGTACCGCAAATAGAAATACACAGCGTAAAGAACTGCATCCTTGGGAAAGTGGCAGCCTTTCAGAGAAATCATACTTAAAACCTGTTCGAAAACTATTCGACGGGAAGAGACTGCGAAACCTGAGTGCTCGTCAATCTCCGTTCAAAATTTGCGACACAACCATCGGAGGTTCTGTCGCAGGTCTGTAAACCAATTGGCATCGACATTGCGCTGGAACCGTTGGCAAACTAAATGAAATGAACAGATATTTTGCCACTGAATTGCCTTTCTGGAAGTTTGCCAGAAACACGCTGATCGTCAGTTGCCTTGCGTTGTTTCCGCTGTTGGCCATCTTCGTTTTGCGCACGCCGGGCTTTGCGACGCACCTCCTGAACAGTGGTCCCGCGTTTGTTCGGTTTTTGCGTCAGGTGGTGACGAATGGGTTGCCGGTCGTTTTCCTTTTAAATTATCTCAGCTTTTTTCTTTTCGCCGTTGGGGTAAGGGCGCGGGGCAGGGGGGCCATCCCGGCCCGGTATCTGCTAATTGACCTGCTGCTACGGGCCGTCCTGTTCATCGCGCTGCACGCGCTGATCTACGCGCTTTCGGCAGACTGGTTCGGGTCTTTCGGCGGTGATCCCGTAGTGGCGTTGCGGGTAGTCGGTCCGACGCTGGTACGCTCCGCCTACTTCGAGAACATCTCAGGCGTTTACCTGTACGCCACGCTGGTCGGAGCGCTGCCGCTATACCTATCCGTCGTTCAGAGCCAGATCGCCCACGGTACTGGATTTGCAGCCCAACTGGCACGTCGCGTACCTGGGCGCGGCGGACCTGTGACATTGGCCCTGCTACTGATGGCGGTGTCAGTGGTCGTTCTGACCACCGCGGCGGCGCTGATTGTCCGTTTACAGTCGGTTTGGGGCTGAAGGGTCAGAACGCCCTGCGTATCGCGAAGGAGACTGCGTAATCGCGTTCAAGCTGGGGCCCATCCAGATCTTGATACACAGGGATCACGCCCTCGATACCCAGGCGCGTGCCCGCCAAAACGCCCGACCCCGGCACAAGGTAATTCACTCCGATTCCGATACTCAGAAACTGGCCGCCGCGCAGGGTCGGATCAGCGGTGGGCACCATGCCTGGGTTCAGGCGCGCATCCGACCCGTCAATGTTTTCCACGATGTCGCCGACCACCCGCAACGAGGAGCTGAACTGGTCATTCCAGCGCCGTGCACCCCAAACTGTTGCTGAATAGACGTCACCCAAGGTGTAACCGGCATCATTCTCACCCATCCGGATCACGGCGGCCAGCTGGGCGCCCCAAGACCAATCCGCGTTCTGGCCCGTATAGGTGACGCCCGGCAGCAGGTCGTAGGTGCCTGAACCCAGTTGCATGGGGTAGGGCAGCAGCTGGTCCGGCCCAGCTGGCGTGGTGTCGGTCTCGTCTATCGAGCCAGTCGGCAGACTGAGGCCAAGAGATAGTTCCAGCACCTGCCCGTCGGATTTGTAGATATCATATCCGCCGATGATCTTCAGATCGCCAAACCCCTGTGCCCTGGTCTTAAAGGTCTGGCCCATGCGGGTCTGGTGCTTCATCGTCTTGCGGGTATAGGGCAGCATCGCCATCACCGAGATCTCGTCGGTCACACCGTACATCAGGCCGACCATCGCCATGTTCATGCTCATGCTGAGCGGCGCGATCGGATACTGCGACAGAACGTTCGAGGTAGACAGCGACTGCGTTCCGGTACGATTTCCGTCCATCTCCATGTTCATGTAAGAGAACACAGGCATCAAAACACCCTCGGGTGGATGCATACCGCCAACGACACCCGTTGGCGGCACCGCGTCGGGGCGCATCATCCTGGACATGCTTCCCATACCTGACATGTTGCTGGAGGCTTGCGGGTTCATCGCCACGTTGTCAGCCGGACGGGTTTCCGGTTGGGCCATGGCAGTTGACCCAAGGCTCAGCCCCCCAGCCAGTATTACAGCCTGGAGGCGTTGCCAGACGCACGTAATCTTGCTGTTGCTCCGTGTCATGATGCCCTCGTGTTCGTTTGTTTCCTGAGTCCCTGCCCTGAAAACAAAGTGTTCGGTACGTCCATCGGTGAAGTCGAAATGGTGGGGGTCTCCAGCGCTGGAAGGTCAAGGCCGCCGGCCAGATTTGCGCTCGTCAAGCATGCATCAGCCGAAGGGGGTGCGGCAATAATGCGCTTGACCCTCCAGCGCTGGATTGTCGGACAAGGCCGCAAAACCGGAAATCCGGAGGGATTGGAATGATACCGGAAATCGGGCAGTTCGCCCTGGCGCTTGCCCTGGCCGTGTCCTTGGTGCAAAGCGTATTTCCCTTGATTGGAGCAGCACGGAACAATGTCATGTGGATGCGATCGGCATCTGCGACCTCGGTCCTACTGACAGCGCTGGTTGCTATCGCCTTCGCCGCTCTGATGTGGTCCTTCGTGGTCAGCGATTTCACTGTGCTAAATGTGGCCAGCAATTCTCATTCGCTGAAACCGATGCTTTTCAAGGTGGCTGCGACCTGGGGTAGCCACGAAGGGTCGCTGCTGTTGTGGATTCTGATATTGGTGATTTTCGGGCTGGGTGTGTCTCTGTTGGCTCGGAACATCCCACTGAAACTCAAGGCGCGCACTCTGGCAGTGCAGGCCTGGATCAGCGCGGGGTTCCTGTCATTCATGCTGTTCACCTCGAACCCGTTTGACCGGGTGTTTCCGGCACCGCTGGATGGTCAGGATTTAAATCCGCTGTTGCAGGATGTCGGCCTGGCTATGCACCCGCCGTTCCTATACCTGGGTTACGTCGGCTTCTCTATCGTATTTTCTTTCGCCGTGGCTGCCCTGATTGAGGGGCGGGTCGATCCGGCATGGGCGCGGTGGGTCCGACCCTGGACATTGGCGGCCTGGGTGTTTCTGACACTTGGTATCGTTCTGGGCAGCTGGTGGGCCTATTACGAACTGGGTTGGGGCGGCTGGTGGTTCTGGGATCCGGTCGAGAATGTCTCGTTTATGCCCTGGCTTGCTGGCACAGCGCTGTTCCATTCGGCCATTGTGACCGAAAAGCGCGGCAGCTTCAAAAGTTGGACGATCCTACTGGCCGTTTTGACCTTCTCGTTGTCCTTGTTGGGGACATTCATTGTCCGCTCAGGCTTGCTTACATCGGTCCATGCGTTTTCGGTCGATCCCGAACGCGGCATTTACATCTTGGCGCTGTTGGCTGTCGCGATCGGTGGTTCATTGACGCTGTTTGCCATACGCGCACCGGAGATGGAGGGCGGCGGTCTTTTTGCCCCGATCAGCCGCGAGGCCGGTTTGCTTATTAACAACCTGCTGCTGGCCACCGCAACGGCGACGGTTCTATTCGGTACGCTTTATCCGCTTTTGCTTGAGGCTGTGACAGGTGAAAAGATTTCGGTTGGACCACCTTATTACAACGCCAGTTTCGTGCCGATCATGCTGGTTCTAGTCGTTGTAATGGGGATTGGGCCGCTGTTGTCATGGAAGCGGGCGGATTTGCGCGGTGTTCTGTCCCGGCTCAAATGGGTGGCCGGGGTTAGCCTGCTCGTAGCGTTGCTTGTGTGGTATCTGGATACCGGCGGCCCAGCCTTGGCGGTAGTGTCGATCGGCCTTGCGGTTTGGTTGCTGGGCGCTGTGCTGACAGAGTGGGCCAGCCGAATTAAGCTGGGTGAGGCACCGTTGGCCGAGTCCCTGCGTCGGGCCCGCAGCCTACCGCGTTCTCATTACGGCATGGTCGTGGCCCATGCGGGGTTGGCTGTCTGTATGATCGGCTTTATCGGGTCCAGCGCTTGGAAATCCGAGGTCGTGACTTTTGCCGAGCCCGGAACACAGATTGAGATAGCAGGGTTCGACGTGCGTTTTGACGGTGTGGAACAGCTTCGCGGTCCGAACTATCTGTCTCGCGCGGCCACACTGACGGTATTTCGCGATGGCGCTTATGTCACCACGCTTCAACCCGAGCGCAGGGCCTATCTCGTGGCGGGTACCAGTACGACCGAGTCAGCAATTCGAACGACGTTGGCAGGGGACCTTTACGCCTCAATATCGGAACCGGCGGCGGAATCAGAACAGAGCAAATGGACCCTGCGTATCTTGTATGAGCCATTGGTGGTCTGGATCTGGATAGGTTCAGGATTGTTAGCATTTGGTGGTGTCTTGTCACTCTCCGATCGGCGTCTACGCGTCGGTGCACCACGAAAACGGACTGGGCAGAGCTCCGTTGCGGTGGCGGCGGAGTAGGGCAATGAAACGTCTATTTGCACTGTTCCCAATTACGATTGCCGGCATCCTGGGTGCCTTCCTGCTATGGGGACTGAATCCCGATCGCGATCCAAACGAAATCCCGTCTGTTTTGATCTCGCAGCCGGTGCCTGAGTTCGACTTGCCGCCGGTCGAAGGGCTGGATACCCACGGGCTGTCCAGTACCGATCTGGTGGAAAATGACGGGTCAGCTCCGATCGTGGTCAACGTGTTTGCGTCCTGGTGCGTGCCCTGCCGGGCCGAACATGCGGTGCTGACGCGTATGGTACGCGATGAGGGCATTCGCCTGATGGGCATTAACTACAAAGACAAGCCGCAGGACGCGCGGAAATGGCTCGACGATCTGGGCAACCCTTATGAGCGCATCGGTTCCGACCTGGACGGCCGAGCCGGGATCGAATGGGGGATTTCCGGCGTGCCGGAGACCTTTGTGATTGATGGCGCGGGCAAGGTCGTATTCCGTTTTGTCGGCCCGGTGCTGGGCGACGAGGCAATTTCAAAGATGCGCACCGCGCTGGATCAGGCGCGGGCGGCCGGAGGAGAGGCGTCATGATACGTCGCATTGTAATTACCGCGGTCACTCTGGCGATGCTGGTGTCGCAGCCGGCATTCGCGGTTGAGCCCGACGAGATACTTGCAGATCCGGTATTGGAAGAGCGGGCCCGGGCGATTTCGAAACAGGTGCGATGCGTGGTGTGCCAGAACCAAGACATCGACAGTTCTAACGCTGGCGTGGCGCGCGACCTTCGTCTGCTTGTGCGCGAACGGCTGGTGGCAGGCGACACGGACCAGCAGGTTATGGACTTTCTGGTTGCGCGTTATGGCGACTATGTTCTGTTCAACCCGCCATGGAAGCCATCAACTTACATTCTGTGGGTTGCGCCTATCGTCATCCTGGGGCTGGGTGGTATCGCGACTGCAGCGGTATTGACCCAAAATGCGCGCCGATATCGGAAGTCGCGAAAACAAGAGACGGAACGCGGCGCGAGCGAAGAACGGAATCCCGAAAACCATTCACTCACGGAGCCGCACGCATGATCTGGATTATCTTTTCATTCATGGCCGTGGCGGTGTTTCTGACGCTCGCCCTCTCCGGCCTGGGGCGCAAGACCTCGGACTTGTCGAGACGCGAAAGCGCCTCTGCCATCTTTTCCGACCAGATCGGCGAAGTGGAGAAGGACCTGGAACGAGGAATTATCTCAGCCGAAGAGGCCAAGGCCGCCAGAGCCGAGATAGAACGTCGCCTGAAGGCGATTGACCGGCAATCGGACGACAAAGCGATAATGGGCCATTCCGGGCGTGCGCTGATTTTACTTGCCGCGCTGGTAGTTCCAGCGCTCGGAGCCGGTCTTTATTGGCAACTGGGTAGTCCCTACATCCCCAGCCAGCCATTTGCCCAACGCGAGGGGGAGCAGGCCGAAGCCCGTGAAATCGCCGACCTTGCCGTGCGCCTGAAGTCGCGGCTTGAGGCGGATGAAACCGGCGGGCCAACCGAGGGATGGGTGTTGTTGGCTCAGACCTATATGCGTATGGGACGCTTTGGAGATGCCGCAGACGCGTTCGAGGGGTTGCTGGACCGACCCAATGCGAATTCAGCGCTGGTGTCGCAATATGGCGAGGCGTTGGTCTATGCCGATGACGGTGTCGTTACGCCCAAGGCCGATCGGGCGTTTGAACGAGCCTTGGAACTGGACCCATCGAACCCAGCAGCGACATTCTACAAAGCCATTGGTCTGGAGCAGGCTGGATCGCCTGATAAGGCCTATGACCTACTGAAGACGCGGATGGACGCCGAAGAGGAGTTCCGGCCATGGATGGAGAGTTTTGTGGCCCAGCTTAACCGCATCGCCCCGTCGATCGGACGGGCTCCGGTGAATCTGGCGGCTTTTGCCCCTTCCATGCCCGGCCCAACTGCCGATCAGGTGGCGGCGGCCGAGGAGATGTCAGACGAAGACCGGCAGGCCTTCATCCGCTCGATGGTCGAACGGCTTGCGAGCCGGATGCAGGAAAACCCAGGCGATCTGGACGGCTGGATGCGGCTGGGCAACGCCTATTCGGTGCTGGGCGAGACCGACGGCGCCCGGAACGCCTATGGCAGGGCAAGGGATCTGGCGGATGACCTGCCGCAGGGGGATCCGCGCAAGGTGGCAATCGACCGGGCATTGCTGGAACTGGGGGGTTGATTCCCGCAGCCCGGCGTGGATCGGGCCGGCGCCGACTTCGCGCTGATGCCCAGTGAGCCATCTGGAAAATTCCGGTTTAGGCTATCGCATGCCGATCTTTAGGAGGTTGAGACCATGAAAGTTGAAACGTTTTCTGATCTAATTGTCTGGACGCGGGAAATGCATCATTGGCTCGCCGAATGTTTGGCCCACTGTTCGACACAGTCAGAGCAGGAGCTGGCCAGGATGTTGCTTACCTACCTCGCCGATCATGAGGCTGCTCTGGAGAAAATCGTCGATGGTTTCGTGAAACGAGCCGATCCCAAAGCGCTCAACACCTGGGTATATGACTATTTGGGCAATGAGCCGATCGACCCACATCGCGCCTGCGACAGGCCGTTCGCACAGATGAGCGTCGATGAGATCTGCGAAGCGGTCTTCGATCTTCACAATCAGGTGATCGACTTATATCGGTATTTGCACGGGCGTGCCGAGATACCCGAGGCACGCGAACTCTTTCAGGCGATACTGGATATGGAAGAGCACGAGACCATGCGTTTAGCGCAGCAGAGCAACCGCGTCCGGGATATGTGAACTCCGGGGTCAGGATCCGCTTTCCACGGCTCCGCCCGCAATCGGCGCGGCCTGTTCCATCGCGTCGAGAATGGCGTTCGTGGTCAAGATCTCTGGCAGGGCGATGCCTTCGGGGGCCGACGGGCCGTAGACGATGTTGAAGGGGATCCCGAACCGTCCATTGTCCTCAAGGAAACGGGCGATCACATCGTCGGGGCGGGTCCAGTCGGCCTGCATCGGAATTGCTTTGTCCGATTGCAGTGTTGCCAGAACCTCGCCGCGTTCCAGCACCAGCGCTTTGTTGGCCTTGCAGGTCAGACACCAGTCGGCTGTGACATCGACGAAAACCACCTCGCCGCGCGACACAAGGCGGGCGATTTCGGGGCGGCTGAAGGTAATCCAAGGGATCTCTCCGGCTGGTTCAAGCAGCCTGGACCGGTCTTTGCCGGCAATCGCAACCGGTGCGGCAAACGCTGCGGTCAGCGTCAGCAACAGGGCTGTCCAGCGCAAAACGGGTGGCATCATCGTACTTTTCCAGATCAACAGGACCAGAACAGTTGCAGCCAGCACGGTAGCAGTTGCAGCAGTGTCTCCGGCCACCCCGACCATCACCCAGACCAACCAGCCGATCGTGGTCAGCAGTGCCGCCGACAGGGCCCATTTTAATCCCACCATCCAACGCCCCGGTTTAGGCAGAGCGGCGGTAAGTTTCGGGTGCACTGCAACCAGCAGGTAAGGAATGGCCAGCCCGACCCCCATTGCGGTGAAGATCGCCACGATATCCACCGGTCGGCCGGTCAGGGCAAAGGCCACCGCCGTGCCGAGGAAGGGGGCCGAGCAGGGCGTCGCCAGAACTGCTGAGAAGGCTCCGGTCAGGAAATCCCCGACCAGCGACACGCGGCCCTTTTCGACATGGGCAAGCCGGGTGTTCAGCGACTGCGGCAGCGTGATCTCGAACAAGCCCGCGAGGCTGGTTGCAAAAACCGCCAGCACCACGATCATCACCGCAAGGAAAAGCGGATTCTGGAACTGGATGCCCCAGCCGACGGAATAGCCCAGCGACCGCGCCGCAATGGTGATAGCCGCCAACAGCCACATGAATGTCAGGATTCCGGCTGCCGAAGCCAGGAACCCGGCGCGAATCTGAGCCGCAGAGCGGTCGCGAGCCTTTACCGCCGAGGAAAGCTTGATCGAAAGCACTGGCAGTACGCAGGGCATGACATTCAGAATCAACCCGCCGCCCACCGCCAGCAAAATGATCCAGACCAGCGCGCTGGCTGAAGTTTCGGCGGCCGCGATCTCATATGGTGGCGGGGTAGGGGGAGCGTCGGTACGGGGCGAAAACTCGGCCACGCGGTTGGTGTCGGTAACCGTGACGGACAAGGCGGGGGGGTCCTGTGCCAGAGCGAGGACCGGGAACTGCACCCATAGCTGACGCCTGTCGCCAGCGAGCCGGATGTCGGGTGCACCAAACGCGGTGTCACGTCCCATGTCGGGAAAGACATCAGGCGCATCAAAGGGCAGGTCGCTGGTGAAATTCAGCGTCAGCATCTCGGACTCGGTATCCAGGGTCGCGGCGTCGGACTTCATTCCGCTTGTGTTTCCCGTGGTTGGCACCCGCGACAGAAAGGCATTTATAAGCCGGGCCGAGTCCTGATCCCGACCCGTTCCCTGAGTCAGCGACAAGTCCAGCGAAAACTCGACCGGCACACAGATATCGGAACAGATCAGCGTTGTCACAGCGGCCTTCAAGTCAACTGGCGCTCCGGGGTTCTCGAGTGTGACGGTCAGCGGAAAGACCACTTCGTCCTTGTACCCGAAATTCTCGATCCCGAAGGCGCGAAAACGGATCGGCGCGGGCCAGTGAAACTGTACGTCGCTGACGTTTTGCGAGCCGTTCCAAGTGATCTTGGGCGGAATTCCCACCTCACCAGGCGACTTCCAGTAGGTTTTCCAATCTTCGCCCAGTTTCAGATGCAGTCCTGCAGTGATCGTCTTGACGTCAGGCGCGATCCCGTCCTGCGCGGTAATTATGTGTGCGACCAGGGGCTCTGATTCATACGCTTGGGATGTAGCTGCAAGGCTTGTCCCGGCGGAAGTCTGGCCAAAGATTAACCCCAAGATCATAATACATAAATTTAGGAGTGTTCTTGCCATTGCGCGTTGCCATCGGTTGTTTTGCACCCGTCTCTGCCAGATTCCAGCGCTGGAGGGTCAACGAGCCGGAATGTCACATCCCCACGATCAGCTCACGAAACCTTCGCGCCCGTCTTCGCAGATGAAATAGGCCCCGCCATCCGCGCCCTCCCATTGAACCCGGCAACCTTGGGGCAGGGCGTATTCAGGCTGCGGCGGTTGCAGCGGGCATAGTTTAGGGCGTGGTGCGCAAGCCGCCAGCGAAAGAGCGGCCAGCGACATGGCGGCCAACCTTGAGCACCAAAGCTTCATGATTGAAGATTATTGCCGGTGTACTGGGTTCGGTCCGACCGCGGCGTCTGTTGCCTTTGGTCTTTCCGATTCAGATTTGTTCGAATGACAGGATTTTTCCATCGCCTTGTGCATAAAGAAATGGGCTCCGAGGCACAGGATCAACGGTGCGAAAAGACCCAAGGAGTCAGAAAGCCCACCAACCGTCCCGCCGGCGATCAAGTAGAGAGCGATCGGCGTTATCATGGCAATGCAACATACCATCATGCCCCATTTCATTATCTTGCCGCCGCTAACCGGTACTGACGCCTGCGGCGCGTTTGCAGTCTGTTTTTCTTTCACATTCAACTCCAAAATTTGGATTGGAGACCTCTGCTAACGCCTTCCCACGATGGAAGGTCAAGCTGTTTTGGCGCGAAGCGAATTTGACGCTGTCAAACCAGTCCAGCATTTGCTTGGGCCTTACTTGGTGCATAGACACGGCCGGAACAGGGAAGTTTTTAGGGGTATGAACAGCAGGCATTGTCGTCCCGACGCCTGGTGAAGTTTCAGGTTAAACACGAAGCTGCCTAGGTCACTTTAAGCCTTGAAAACTCGCGGGTGGGTCGAAGCGATATCGAACGAATAATTGAATGGACAAATCTTCCCCCGTCGCGGATTGTCTAATCCCCTGGGTACTAACTCCAGACACCAACCAGCCAATAGGAGCGCTATCAATGCTGACCAGACGACATTTTGTTGCAGCCTCGCTCGCCATTTTCTCTCAGCCGGTTTTTGGAGTGACGTCGGCGGCGGCCTCGCAATGGTCGGAGTGGGATGCGCAAGTAACTCCAGCCAATTTTGATCCCGCAACATCCAATCCCTGGGGTTTACACCCACGTTTCCTGCCTCAGCGTGTGCAAACCAATCGACCACTTACTCCGGGTGACATTCATGTCGACGCGGTGGCACGATATCTGTATTTCATCGAAGACGGTGGCACAGCAATGCGTTACGGCGTAGCCATTGCCCGAGGCAATCTTTACGAGCCCGGAGTCTACACGATCAAGCGAAAGGCCAAATGGCCGCGTTGGACTCCTACAGCCGAAATGATTGAGCGCGACCCTGATGAATATGCGCAATTCGCAGATGGTGTGCCCGGTGGGCCGACAAACCCATTGGGATCAAGGGCGTTTTATCTGTTCGAAGGTGGTCGCGACACATACCTGCGAATTCACGGAACGCCTTATCCAAGATCTATCGGAGGTCGCGCAAGTTCTGGCTGCGTAAGGATGGCGATGCCACATATCATCGGGCTTTATGATCGTGTCAGGCCAGGGTCCACGGCTCATCTCTACCCTCCCGAGCGGCTTCTGACCGCGACCAGCTGACAGGCGCTTGTCAGGCGCGCGTACAGATTGGGCGCCCTTCAATAGTCCTAAGTGGTAGGTAGGTTGTTTCAACTGGCCCAACATAGCGATACCAATAGCAACCGTCCTCAGGCATGATTTTCACTGCGTTCAGGTCCTGGCCCGGAGCAGCAATCTGGGCTACGGCGTCAGGAACTTGGGAAAGCGTTCCGGGCTCGCTATCTGCAGATATTGACGTTGTTTCGGTACAAGCGCCGATGAACAAAAGTGCGGCCAGTGCTTGGAAAGCTTTCCTGAAGGACATGGTGTTTAGTCCACTGTGATTGTCATTTGTAGTGCCTGCTACCCTCGCATCGACGGGTGATCACATCAATTCACCAAGAACTAAGCAATTGTTAGCGTTGCTTTTTTGTGTTCGGTTGATTCAAGAAAGTCAGGTTTTGCTTAAAGCAGCCTGGAGTTACGTCCAAGAAAAATTGCTTTTCCACAATGACTTGATGATTTGGGTCCGCCTTCTAAGGAAATATCCCTGCGCCAACGGCAACGACAATTCAGACGAGACATCCCATATGAAATGTCATTTGCGTGTTGACCTTCCAGCGCAGGAACCGGGCATACGAGTTATTTGAGTCGGAAAAAAAGAATAAACTTTGGGATGGCAGGCATGAAACGGAGCAAAGAAGGAAAGGTTGTTACGCGACGTGGAGTGATTGCCGCGTTTGCTGCGACGACGCTTTTTCCAGCACCGGCCGTTTGGGCCCAATCAACGGCAACTGAGGGGACGCGCCGCAATGTTTCCTCATTCCGCGTTGCTAAATGGCAGGACCACTTTGATACGCTTAAGAATGGTGTGATCCTGTCCGATACACAGTCCAAGGTCCTGCAATATTGGTCGGAAGACGAAAGCGTCTACCGAATGTATCCAACCAGCGTACCGCTGACGGAAGACCTTACAAGGCTGGGCTACACCACAGTTACTCGCAAGGTCGAAGGGCCGTCTTGGCGACCGACACCAGCAATGAAAAAGCGCAACCCCGCTTGGCCCGATTATGTGGGCCCGGGTCCGGAGAATCCTCTGGGGACACATGCACTTTATTTGAGCTGGCAATACTACCGGATCCACGGCACCAACGACACGCGCAAGATCGGGAGAAGATCCTCCAACGGCTGCATTGGCTTGTACAACGAGCAGATTGCGGAATTGTTCGAACTGGCCACTGTGGGCACTCAGGTAAAACTGATCTGACCTTGGTCAGGCCGATTTTTTTTGCGCGCGTTGAACCTAAGAACTGACAATCATGTGAAGAACAGAGATGGATAAACTTACACTCTTGATCGGCGGAGTAGTGATCGCAGGCGCCGCCGCGTTCGTCTACAACTTAAATCAGCAACCAACAGGTCACTCGATGACGCCGCCCGATACGTCAGCACTGGAGCAAGGAGACCCAATCGAAAACGTCACTCTGCCGGACCAGCTAAGCGAATTTGCGGCCGTCGGCAAAGTGGCATTCGACGCCAAATGCTCGGCGTGCCATGGCGCGAATGCAACAGGTCTGGAAGGCCTTGCACCACCTTTGGTGCATAAAATCTATGAACCAAGCCACCATTCGGACGAGTCATTTTATGTGGCAGTCCAGAATGGAGTTCGGGCACACCATTGGAAGTTCGGCAATATGCCGCCGGTCGATGGCTTGACCCGTGCGGATGTGAAGGGCATCGTGGCGTATATCAGAGAGCTGCAGCAGGAAAACGGGATTTTCTGAAGGTGACGAGCCGAATGGGCAGTGCAATTCGTTACATCATACTGTCAATGGTGCTGACCATTGGCGGGCTGCTTGTGACGGCCGATTCTGCTCATGCACATGGCAGTGGTTCTCAGCACGTGATTGACCAAACGGACTCCGCGGACGTTGAGCATGTCAAGCAGGGTCATCCCGGACATTGTCATGGCGGAACGATTTGCAACGCTGTTGGTCTATTTTCGATGGGTCCACCACCGCCTGGCCCCCAAGATACTGAACAAAGATACTCGATCCCTCGAGCCCAATACCGGGTTCTCGGTATCGCGGCGTTTGACCCACCACCGCCGCGTGTCCTGATCTGACCAGTCGAATTGCGCTCAACCTGGGCGCGTCGAAGCAGACGACAAGGACAAAACAATGAACATTCTGAAAATGACCACAGGCGTTGCCCTGGTTTCTCTGTTTGCAGCCGCCGCCCTGGCGCATGGTGGCGCAACCGGCATCGTCAAAGAACGCATGGATGGTATGTCCGCGATGAAGGACAGCATGAAGATCCTTACGCCGATGATGCAGGGGAAAACGCCCTACAATGCGCAAACGGTACGAAGCGAGGCCAAGAAAATCGGGCGTCACGCTGGCGAGAGCATGACAAAGCTGTTTCCAGAGGGATCTGATGGCAAACCCTCGGAGGCCAAATCGGAGATCTGGCAGGATTGGGGTTCATTTGCAGAGTTAGCCAGGCAGTTGGAATCCTACTCTGAAGGCCTTGTGCTTGCGGCGGACAACGGGTTGATGATGTCCGGGTCGGGCCATGGTTCGGGCATGATGGGCGGCGCATCCATGATGGGTGGCGGTTCTATGATGGGTGCCGGAATGATGGGCGGCAGTCCAAACCAGGCACAACTTTCTGAAATGCCGGCAGATGGTGTGTTCATGATGCTGAGCCAGACATGCTCGGCGTGTCACACGCAATTTCGGTCGGAATAGGAATGCGTCATGAGACCGATATTCCGATTGGGCCTTGCTGCCGCCGTAGCGGCGTCAGCGGGACTTGTTGCTGTGATGGCTTGGCCGATTGGCCAGCCCTTACAAGCTCTCGACATTCAGGGTGACGTTAACCGCGGGGCGTATCTGGCAAGGGCAAGTGGTTGTATCGCTTGCCACACAGATTTTGCCAAAGGGGGCGCGGCCTTGGCCGGTGGGGTGGAGTTGGATACCCCGTTCGGCACGCTCTTTTCGCCGAACCTGACCACAGATCCCGATCACGGGATCGGTGATTGGACAATCGAGGAGTTCGCCCGCGCGGTGCGTCAAGGCGTATCACCCGGCGGACAACCCTATTACCCGGCCTTTCCTTATCCATTCTATGCCAATTTCACGGATCAGGACATCGCCGATCTCTGGGCCGCATGGCAAACAGTTCCACCGGTAGCGGAACCGTCAAAAGAACAGGAAATGGCGTTCCCCTTCAATCAGAGATGGGGCCTGAAGCTGTGGCGCGCGGCTTTTCTGGAACCACCCCGCACTGATCCCGTGCCGGGCAATGACGAAGTGTGGAACCGGGGCCGGCTACTGGTCGAAGGTGCCACACATTGTGCGGCCTGCCACACCGGGAGGAACCTGGCTGGCGCAAGAAATTCGGACACGGAACACTTCAAGGGAAGTGACTCTCTGCCGGGCGGTGACAAGGCACCGGCCATCGACTTTGAGACCCTGCAAAAGCGTGGTTGGACGGTAGATGATTTGGCCTACGCGTTGCGCACCGGCGTCATGCCTGATGGCGATGTCTTCGGCGGCGCCATGGGAGAGGTCGTAAACTATGGCACCAGCTTTCTGACAGACGAAGACCGGAAGGCAATGGCGACCTATCTGCTGGATGTGCACGACGGGGGGTAATCGAGTGAGAGATCAAATTTTCTTTGGAGGGAAGTCCTCATGAAGCTCAATCGCAGGCAATTCGTTGCAGGCACGTCGGCACTAATCGCAGTGCCGACTATCGGGAGGGCGGCTACCGCCCCCCGAATAATCGAGGCGCGTTCAGGATTGGCACGTGTTGCCCCCGACAGCTATCCTGAAACCGAGATATGGGGATATGATGGCGGTGTTCCGGGCCCCGAAATTCGTGCCCGGCAGGGCGAAACGGTTCGCCGGACACTCCTGAACTCACTGCCTCAGCCTACGGCAATCCATTGGCATGGACTGCGGGTTCCAAACAACATGGATGGGGTGCCGGGTCTTACACAGGAGGCTGTACCAACAAGCGGCGAGTTTCAGTATGACTTGCCTCTGAAGGATGCAGGAACCTTCTGGTACCACTCTCATAACCAGTCAACGGAACAAGTGGCCAGGGGCCTTTACGGCGCGTTCATCGTCGACGAAATGGACCCGCCGGACACGGATCATGACATTACGATCCTGCTGGATGACTGGAGGTTGGGTCAGGACGCCCAAATCGTCGATGATTTCGGCGCGATGCATGACTGGACGCATGCAGGCCGAATGGGAAACTACGTTCACGCACACATATCGCCCATGACAGAAGTTCTGACAAACCAGCGTTTGCGACTTCGAATGGTCAACGTGGCAACTGATCGGATCATGTATGTCTCAGTAGGTGGCGCAAACGGGAAACTGGTCGCTTATGATGGCATGCCTGTAAGGCAGCCAGAGGATTTTGAAACCCTTGTTTTTGGGCCTGCACAGCGAGCAGACTTAATTGTTGATGTCACAGCGGAATCGAACGAAGCCGTTCAAATAACTCTTCACGAACGCGATGAATCGTTTGTCATTGCTGAAATCCCGGTTTCGGGAAGCGGTGCATCCGCAAACCGCGGTGCAATAGAAGCCCTGCCACCCAACCCTGTTTCCTTTCTCGAAGATGTTTCTGACGCTTTGACAATCCCATTAGTGATGGAAGGCGGGGCGATGGGCGGACTGCGTCAAGGCACTTTTAACGGCCAGGTCATGAGCACCAATGAATTGGTTCAGGAAGGGCAGATCTGGACATTCAACGGTGTCGCCGGGTTACCTGAAAACCCCCTTGCTGCCGTTTCGCGTGGCGACATAGTCCGGATTCAGATGCAGAACGACACCGTCTTTCCGCACGCTATGCACTTGCACGGGACGCACTTTCAGGAAGTTCTGCCAAACGGCAACCTAGGGCCGCTGCGGGACACAATCCTGGTTGACCGGATAGAAAAGCGGGAGATTGCGTTCGTTGCGGATAACCCGGGGGATTGGCTGTTTCATTGCCATATGCTGTCGCATCAGGCCGCTGGTATGAAGACCTGGCTGAGCGTGGCATGATGAACAAGAGTTCGGCGAAATGGGTGTCACTGGCTGCTGTAGTGATCATTGTCGCGGTCGCTGGCTGGGGCCTGAGTGGGCGTGCGCAGAACAGTGCATCAGCGGATTCGGCACGTGGTGCAGTTTTGTACGCCGAAAACTGCGCGTCATGCCACGGGGCAAATTTGGAGGGTCAGCAGGATTGGCAAACACCTGATCCGGATGGCGTCTTGCGGGCGCCCCCGCATGACCGAACC
The DNA here is from genome assembly GCF_059609705.1 of Ruegeria sp. YTSC192. NCBI lineage: Bacteria > Pseudomonadati > Pseudomonadota > Alphaproteobacteria > Rhodobacterales > Roseobacteraceae > Ruegeria > Ruegeria sp. YTSC192. Next base: position 71,941 of record NZ_JBXWMG010000008.1, on the reverse strand, counting down.
GGGCATACCTGGCATCACGGCGACAAGCTGTTGTTCGACTATACAAAGTTTGGCGGGGACCAAACTTTGAAACAGATGGGTGTCGCTGACGTCAAAAGCGGCATGCCAGGCTTCGGGGACACTCTGTCGGATCAGGATATCTGGGACATCCTCGCCTTCATCCAGGAGAGTTGGCCGGATCGGGAACGCAAGCTGCAAGAGCAACGCACCGAAGCAGAACAAACGGAAGGAAACTGATGTGAAACGAATACTTGCAGGCTTAGTCGCTATCGCCATGTCGATTGGCATTCCTATGGCACGCGCCGACGAGCTGTCTGACTCCGATGTAAAACGGCTGGCTCTCGAAGCCATTTTGGAAAACCCTGAGATCATCATGCAGGCGATTCAATTGCTTCAACAGCGCGAGGATCAGGCAAAAGCCGAAGCAATTGGAAGCGTCTTGGAAAATCAGCGTGAATTGCTGGAACAGGATCCGAATGCGCCTGTAATCGGAAACCCGGAAGGCGATGTAACCGTGGTCGAGTTTTTCGACTATAACTGCCCATATTGCAAACGCGCTGCCCCGGTCGTGAAGAACGTAATCGCGGGCGATTCCGATGTGCGAATTGTTTATCGAGAATGGCCCATACTTGGAGAAGGTTCCGACTTCGCGGCACGCGCTGCGCTGGCCTCACGAAACCAGGGAAAATACGAAGAATTTCATTGGGCGCTTATGGCTCTGAACGGTCGTGCCACTGAGGCCAGTGTACTGAAAGTTGTTCGGGAACTTGGCCTGGACGAGGATCAATTGCGCGCAGATATGGAAGCGCCGGAAGTCGACGCGCATATTCAGATTTCCATGGAATTGGCCCGACAGCTTGGCTTCAGTGGCACTCCTTCGTTTGTGATTGGAGATGCGCTTGCCCCGGGTCTGATCACCGAAGATGAAATGACCCGGTTAATCGTGGCAGTCAGAGACGCAAGATAGAACCAAGGGGGCGACAGCATGTGCGCTCCTAAGTTTATCATGCGATCGTGGCTTCGTATCCCTCGGACTTCAGCGCTGCAAGGATATGATCAAGTGAATTGGTGCTTAAGACACGTACCCTGCGGTTTTCCATGTCAAAGTCCAACTGTGCGGAGGAATCCACCGTGGCAACGGCTTTTTCGATAGCTGACTTGCAGTGCCCGCAGCTCATATCCGGGATATTTAGGGTCGTCATGGATGTTTGCTCCTGTGTTCCGTCGTCCCGGCTAAAGTATTCCAGCACAGGAAGGTCAAGTCGTGATTATTGGATCGTCAAAATTAGTGGCAAAGAAAGTCAGCCCCATCCCTTGACCTTCCACTTGCTGGAACCCTTATGTTTCCCGTCAGCAGAACATTGGTGGTGACAATATGACTGAAATTTCACATGCAAGGTTTCAAGTTCAGGGTATGAGCTGTGCGTCCTGCGTAGGGCGGGTTGAGCGCGCGTTGAAAGATGTGCCAGGGGTAGATGCCGCTTCGGTTAATCTCGCCAGCGAAAGCGTTCAGGTCGATTTCCGCGATCCAGCCGATAAAGCGGCCATTGCTGATGCGTTAAACAGCGCCGGATATCTGGCACGGACGGAAGAGGTAACGCTGGATATTCAGAACATGTCCTGCGCATCGTGCGTGGGGCGCGTTGAACGGGCATTGCAAGCAGATGATGGCGTCTTGTCCGCGTCGGTCAATCTGGCCACCGAAAGTGCAACTGTACGTTATGCTGAGGGAGTCACAACACCCGAAGCCATCGCGGCGCTTGCGGCATCTGCTGGCTATCCGGCGAGCCTGCGATCCGCGACGCAGACCGAACCACAAGACCGCAAAGCCAAAGAGATTCGCCAATTGGCCCGGCGAACAAGCTTTGCCGCCTTGCTCGCTTTGCCGGTCTTTATCCTTGAAATGGGCTCGCATGTTATTCCGGGCATGCACCACCTGATAGCGAGCACGATCGGCATCCAGAACAGCTATTACCTGCAATTCCTTCTGACCACGATCGTTCTTTTTGGGCCAGGTTTGCAGTTCTACACCAAGGGATTCCCTTCCTTGTTCAAAGGCGCGCCGGACATGAACTCTCTGGTGGCCCTGGGCACTTCGGCGGCTTATGGGTTCTCGCTTGTTTCCACCTTTGCGCCGGGTGTTCTTCCCGCCGGAACCGCAAACGTCTACTACGAGGCCGCAGCGGTGATCGTGGTTCTCATATTGCTGGGGCGGTTCCTCGAGGCGCGCGCCAAGGGGCGAACTGGTGAAGCGATCCGAAAACTGGTCGGTCTGCAGGCAAAAACAGCGCGAGTTGAGCGCGACGGATCGGTTGTTGAGCTACCGATCGAGCAGATCGTTGTAGGGGATATTGTGCACGTTCGACCGGGCGAAAAAATCGCGGTGGACGGTGCCGTAGTGACCGGCGCGTCATATGTCGATGAAAGCATGATCACCGGCGAGCCGGTTCCTGCCGAAAAGACCGAGGGCGCAACTGTGGTCGGCGGAACAGTCAATGGCACGGGCGCATTGACTTACCGGGCTGAAAAGATCGGCGCAGACACTATGTTGGCCCAGATCATTCAAATGGTCGAACAAGCACAGGGTGCCAAGCTTCCGATTCAAGGCTTGGTCGACCGCATCACGCTGTGGTTCGTGCCGGTAGTGATCGCTGTGGCCGTAATGACTGTGCTGGTTTGGATGTTGTTCGGACCCGATCCTGCGCTCAGCTTGGCGTTGGTAGCCGGGGTTGCGGTCCTGATCATTGCTTGCCCCTGCGCCATGGGGTTGGCCACACCCACCTCAATCATGGTCGGCACCGGCCGCGCGGCCGAAATGGGTGTCCTTTTCCGAAAGGGCGACGCCTTGCAAATGCTGCAGGAAACCACCGTTGTTGCAGTGGACAAGACGGGGACCTTGACCGAAGGGCGTCCGGAGCTGACCGACCTTATTGTGGCCGAAGGATTGGTCGAGGATGAGGTTCTGCGCCTTGTGGCTGCCGTTGAGGTCACATCCGAACATCCGATCGCCACGGCCATCGTGCGCGCGGCTGAAACCCGTGGTCTGGAGCTTCCCAAGCCAGAAGACTTCACGTCGATCACAGGCTATGGGGTAAGCGCCTCAGTCGAAGGCCATCCAATCCTGATCGGGGCCGACCGCCTGATGAGTCGCGAAGGGGTTGAAGTGGGCGCGCTGTCTGATCGGGGCGCTGAACTGGCAATCAACGGAAAGACTCCACTTTATGCTGCCGTAGACGGGGTTATCGCTGCCGTAATCGCTGTGGCGGACCCAATCAAAACCACTACGCCAGACGCAATTGAAGCATTGCACGGACTGGGGCTGAAAGTAGCGATGATTACCGGCGACAATGCCGCTGCTGCCAAATCCATTGCGGCTCAGCTTGGCATCGATCACATCGTGGCTGAAGTTTTGCCCGAGGGTAAAGTATCCGCGTTGCAAGATCTGCGCTCAAATGGCGGAAAACTGGCCTTTGTGGGTGATGGCATCAATGATGCGCCTGCTTTGGCGGCGGCTGACGTAGGAATTGCGATCGGGACAGGTACTGACATCGCCATCGAGGCGGCTGATGTCGTTCTGATGTCAGGCGACCTGACCGGCGTGGTCAACGCCTTCGACATCAGTCAGCGCACCATGCGTAACATCCGCCAAAACCTGTTCTGGGCGTTCAGCTACAACACGCTGCTCATACCGGTTGCGGCAGGGGTGCTTTATCCGTTTGGCGGCCCGCTGCTGTCACCGGTTTTGGCCGCAGGTGCCATGGCTCTCTCCAGTGTATTTGTCCTGACCAATGCGCTGCGGTTGCGCTGGGTAAAGCCGATCAAAGTTGGGCGAGAACAAATCTCACAGAACACCGGTCAAGTGCTGCGTTCAGCGCCTGCTCAATAGAATAGGAGAACCGCTGTGAATATCGGAGATGTAGCAGAACGTTCGGGTCTGCCTGCCAAAACCATCCGCTATTACGAAGATATCGGATTCATCAAACCCAGGCGCGGCCTAAATGGGTATCGCCATTTCGACGAAAAAGAACTGCATAAACTAGCCTTCATCGGGCGGGCCCGTTCCTTGGGCTTCACTATCGAGGATTGCCGTTCACTACTGGCGTTATACGAGGACAAAGAACGCGCAAGCGCAGACGTTAAAGAAATAGCCAAACAGAACTTAAAAGAGATCGACGATAAGATTGCCGATCTGAAAGCCATGCATGAAACGTTGTCTCATTTGATCGATGAATGTGCCGGAGACCACCGTCCCGACTGTCCAATTCTAAAAAACCTGGGCCAAGCATAGTTGCCCTCGTTGTTTGATCTGCCTCCAAGTTGGGCAATCATTTTCTTCAGCCGCGGCAATCCGCCGTTTTCGAATGATTGCGGAATTAACAAATGTAGTTTTGTTGGCTTCGGGCTTGTACGTTTGCCACGATCGCACTACGTCCAAGGCATGGTGAGTGAGTTGATCACTGTTTTGAGGAAAACGCTTTTGATGTGCGTCTGCCTGGCGATGACAATCGTCGGCACGGTTGCCTATGCAAACAATAATTTCAAGACTTCAGACACACACAACCAATACGACGTTTCGATCGCATCAAAAGCATCAGAACTCAAACACGACCATAGCCGTTTACATTCTACAACTGATCAATATCACGCGGATGACCACGTGAACCACGGCGGGGAATGCCATTCCGGTATCTGTTGTGTTGGTGAATATCCGACTCGCTTAGGACTTGCGGTTTTGGCTGAAGCCTTTAGCCAGAAAAACCGTAACATGGATACTGACATCCATAACTCTCAAGCGCCTCTGACGCCCGACCGACCTCCACAAATCTCCTAACATCCACAGGCCCGTCAGCGCGGGTCTTCATGTTGTTTCGGTTCGAGCATGCACTGCGACCGTCGGGAGATTATTATGCGTGGAAGATATGCGGCACTATCAGTTCTTGCCTTGGCGTTTGGCCTGGGTGGAGGTGTCACTCTTGAAAGACTGTACCTGAATCCAATTGATCAAGGCCAGTCGAACGAACCAGAGGTCCTCTATTGGGTAGCACCGATGGATCCGAATTTTCGGCAGCCTGGACCTGGAAAATCGCCGATGGGTATGGACTTGATCCCTGTTTATTCTGGGCAGGAACCTACCGGCGACCCTGAAGAAGTCACCCTGAGCGCTGCCGAAATCAACGCAATTGGTGTGCGAACTGCGGTTGCACGCATGACGGATATCGAGCCTCGTATCGAGACAGTAGGTTTCGTCGGCTTTGACGAACACCTGACCAATCACGTTCATACACGCGTTGAAGGTTGGATTGAGCAACTGAAAGTTCGCGCGGTCGGTGATCGCGTTGAGAAGGGGCAAGTTCTATTCGAACTCTTTTCACCGCTGATCGCCGCTGCAACCGGCGATCTTGTACGCGCAGTCGAAGCTGGTGACCCGCGTATTTTGGACGCGGCGCGCAACAAGTTGATCAGCCACGGTATGTCCGCACGTCAGGTCGCAGAGATCGAGGCGGGCGGTGAGTTGGTTCGAAATGTGGAAATCGAGGCGCCTCAAAACGGTGTTGTCATAGCGCTGAACGCCGCTGATGGAATGTACCTGCAGCCAGGCACGCTTGCGTTTTCGGTCACCGATCTTTCCGAAGTATGGCTGATCGTCGATGTTTTCGAACGAGATATTGCACGTTTGTCGGAAGACATGCGCGCAATAGCAAGGTTCGAGCACCTACCCGGTCGCACCTTCGAAGGCGAAATCGACTATGTTTACCCTGAGCTTGATCCGCAAACCCGAACTCTTCCCGTCAGACTGAGTTTCGATAACACCGACGGCGTGCTGCGGCCGGGCATGTTTGGCAGTGTTAGCCTTATACCGGATGAAAGCCGGAATGTTCTCACTGTTCCATCAGAGGCGCTAATTCGTACTGGTTCGGCGGAACGCGTCATCTTGAAAACAGGCGATGGTACCTTTCGCCCGAGACTGGTGACTACAGGTCTTCGAGACAGTTTCGGCGAGGGGGGACGAACAGAAGTTCTACAAGGGCTTGAACCCGGCGAGGAAGTTGTCGCATCCGCACAGTTTCTAATCGACAGTGAAAGTGCTTTGAGCGCCGGCTTCACGCGTATGGCACCAACGGACACCGAACCAGCACGCGGGGCAGGTACCCTGGTTTCACTCGATGCCCAAAATCGTATGGCAACTGTTCGTCACGACGTTCTCGAAAGCCTTGATTGGCCCGCAATGACTTCGGAGTTTCCGGTGAGGTCTGGTGTTTCGCTCGACCGTTTGAATGCTGGCGACGCGGTTGCTTTCGTGATCGCGCGTGGTGCGGATGGGCTTCTGAGCCTGATGGAGCTTGCACCAGACGATGGTATTGCCGGCACTGGTGCCGGAATTGCGCGCGCCGTCACTTCAGACGGCAAGTTGACGCTTGAGCACGGACCGATCCCCGAGCTCGGTTGGCCGGCCATGACAATGGATTTGCCTGTTGTGGGAGTAGATCTCACTACCGTGCCAATCGACATGCCAATTGAGTTTGATCTGGCTGAGGGAGAAGGGGGGATGTTCTCGATTGTGGCAGTTCGCGAAGAGGGCTCGCCGCCGACGGATTCAGTTGAACCCGAAGAAACCATCACGCCTTCTGCTCCACCGATTGTAGTCACCGGCACGATCAACCTCGTTAATGCTGAGGCAGGAACTGCAACCATCACTCACGGGCCGATGACTGAGATTGGGATGCCGGGCATGACCATGGATTTCCCAATAGAGCCAACATTGGACCCAAACATGCTCGAAGTCGGTTCTGAAATGACTCTGACTTTCGCGCGTGCAGATGGCATGACAATGGTGTTGGCTGCGGCAACGCCTATTGCACCGCCGCTTCAGGTTTCTGGCCGGATTAACAGTATCGACCCGAACGCGCGTACCGCGAACGTAACACACGGTCCAATGGTCGAGATCGGCATGCCGGGCATGACCATGGACTTCCCAGTTGCGGAGGGGATTGAGGTTTCTAACTTGCCTGTCGGGATTGATGTTTCTTTGATCCTTCGCCGCAATCCCGACTTTTCGATGACGCTGTTAGAGGTCGCGCTTGATGGGAGTGTTACGCAGTGATCACGGCCATCATTCGTTCTTCTCTCGCCAACAGGTTCGTTATCTTGGCCCTCGCATTCATGATAGGAGTTGCGGGTATTTGGGCCATTCGTGAGACGCCGGTTGATGCAATCCCGGATCTGTCGGATGTCCAGGTAATTGTTCGCACGCCATATCCCGGGCAAGCGCCTCAAGTTGTCGAAAACCAAATCACATATCCACTTGCGACAGCCCTATTGGCCGTACCCGGTGCAAAAGACGTTCGCGGGTTCTCGTTCTTTGGAGACAGCTTTGTATATGTCGTCTTTGAGGACGGGACGGACCTCTACTGGGCTCGGTCGCGTGTGCTCGAATATTTGGGCCAGATTACCGGCAGCTTGCCTGAAGGCGTGTCACCACAACTTGGCCCAGATGCGACTGGGGTCGGGTGGATTTATCAGTATGCGCTGGTTGACAGAACCGGAAATCATGATCTGGCTCAGCTCAGGACTCTGCAGGATTGGTTTCTGAAATACGAATTACAAGCCGTGGAAGGCGTCTCAGAAGTCGCCACCATCGGCGGAATGGTCAAACAGTACCAGGTCGTCGTCGACCCAAACAAACTACGTGCCTATGACATAACACTTGCGCAACTGAGGACGGCTATTCAGGCGGCCAACCGCGAGACGGGCGGCAGCGTCATTGAGATGGGTGAAGCCGAATTCATGGTCAGGTCATCGGGCTACATCGATGAATTGTCAGACCTTGCAAGCGCGCCATTGATGGTCAACGAGCGCGGCGCCGCTCTGACGCTTGGAGACGTCGCTGAAATCCGCCTGGGGCCTGAAATGCGCCGTGGTGTCGGAGAGCTCGACGGGCAAGGAGACGCGGTTGGCGGAGTGGTCATCCTGCGATGGGGTGGGAACGCGTTGGCGACGATCAAAGCGGTGGAAGCGCGCATAGAAGAGTTGCGCTCAAACCTGCCGGAAGGGGTCGAAATCATAACGACCTACGACCGATCTGGTGTGATCGAGCGCGCTATCGATAACCTCCAGAAGAAACTGACGCAGGAATTCATCGTCGTTGTTCTTGTGTGCGCGGCTTTTCTACTTCATCTGCGGTCATCCCTCGTGATTCTTCTGTCGCTCCCGCTGGGCATCTTTGCCGCATTTATTCTGATGAAGGCGCAAGGAGTAAACGCAAACATCATGTCGCTCGGCGGCATAGCCATCGCTATTGGTGCGATGGTCGACGCATCGATTGTGATGATCGAGGCGATGCACAGGCGGTTGGAAAAGGAAAAGCTCACAGCAGAGAACAGATGGCGGATTGTGCAAGAGTGCGCTTCTGAGGTGGGACCAGCCCTGTTTTATTCTCTGGCGATCATCACGGTTAGTTTTCTGCCTGTCTTCGTTTTGGAAAATCAGGAAGGTAGGCTCTTCTCGCCACTCGCTTATACCAAGACCTACGCCATGGCTGCAGCCGCCATCCTTTCGATAACGCTGGTCCCGGTTTTAATGGGTTACTTTGTAAGGGGGCGTATTCTACCTGAGCGAAAAAATCCGCTAAATCGTTTGGTCGTGTTCGTGTACCGCCCATTTCTGGACGCGGCAATTGCCTGGCCATGGGCAACAACACTTTTGGCTGGCGTTTTGGTGACGTCCATGTGGTACCCGTACCAGAGAATTGGCTCTGAATTCATGCCCGAGTTAAACGAAGGCGATTTTCTCTACATGCCGAGCTTCTACCCCGGGATCTCGACGGGAAAAGCCCGTGAGGTGCTGCAGCAGACCAACCGCCTGATCGCGACCGTGCCTGAAGTCGAAACTGTTCACGGTAAAGTTGGGCGTGCGGAGACTGCAACCGATCCGGCACCACTGACAATGGTGGAGACAACTATCCAACTCAAGCCGGAAAAAGAATGGCGACCGGGCATGACAATGGAGAAAATCCGAAATGAGCTTGATCGTATCGTTCAGGTTCCGGGCGTCACAAATGTTTGGATCCAACCTATTAAGAACCGCATCGACATGCTTGCAACGGGTATCCGTACACCTGTCGGTGTCAAAATATCCGGCACCGACTTGGAGGTCATTACAGATATCGGGATCGAAGTAGAACGTGCGGTCGCTGATATTGATGGAACGGCTTCCGCCTACGCAGAGCGACCTGTTGGCGGGCGTTTCATCGAAATCGACGTCAAGCGAGATGCCGCCTCCCGATACATGATGAGTGTTCGAGAAGTTCAGGACGTAGTTCAGACCGCAATTGGCGGTATGCAAGTGTCGGAATCTGTGGAGGGGCTGGAGAGGTTTCCGATAAACCTACGGTATCCTCAAGCATGGCGAGACAGCCCGGAACGGCTCGAAAATCTTCCTGTCGTCACACCGTCGGGTGCTCATGTGCCACTGTCCGCTCTCGCCGATATTCGAATAGTTGACGGGCCGGGAATGATACGATCGGAGAACGCTCGACGAACCGGGTTCGTGTTCATCGACATCGCGGGGCGCGACCTGGGCGGCTATGTGGCCGAAGCACAAGAGGTGGTTGCAGAAAAGGTCGACCTGCCTCCAGGTTATTCGCTAACTTGGTCGGGGCAGTATGAGTACATAGAGAGAATGCAGGACAGGCTGACGATCGTTGCCCCTGCAACCCTGTTAATTATCACGCTCATGCTTTTCCTGGCGTTCAATCGGGTGATTGAGGTCGGGATAATTCTTGCGGCGCTCCCGGTCGCATTGGCCGGTGGGGTTTGGTTCCTTTGGTATCTAAACTTCGATATCTCAATTGCTGTGCTCGTAGGCTTCATCGCGCTGGCGGGAGTTGCCGTGGAAACAGCGATTGTCATGTTGTTGTACCTCAATCTTGCTTGGGAGAAACGTCGAGGGCTGGCGCAATCGGAACAGCGAAAGCTGACACGTGACGATATCGAAGACGCGGTGTTCGAAGGAGCCGTTCTTCGGGTTCGGCCAAAGGTAATGACCGTAGCCACGATCTTTGCAGCACTGATACCCATCATGTACGGCACCGGTACAGGCTCTGAAATCATGCAGCGGATCGCTGCGCCGATGATTGGGGGCATGGTGACAGCGACCCTTCTTACGCTTTTTGTCATTCCCGCAATATTCGTGATTTGGAAACGGCTCGCGCTCAGTCGCGTGAACCGAGAGATCTCCCACACGATTCAGGAAGTGCCCCCTGCGCTTCCGGCAGAATAATACCCACAACCTTGAAACAGGAGCATCTGATGAGAACTTTGACTGCTATTGTGGCCTTATTGGCCGTGTCTACGACAACCAGCATCGCGCAAACGAACCAGGGCATGGACCATTCCAACATGCCCATGTCTTCCGAACAGATGGAAGGGGCGGTTCACGCAAAAGCTTTGGTGAACTCAATTGGCGACGAAACCGCTAACGTCAGCCATGATCCGATCCCCGAGATCGGGTGGCCGGCGATGACGATGGATTTGCAGCTTCTTGAGAATGCCCAGATGATGGGTGAGATTAGCGCCGGTGACGAAGTCACACTGATGTTGGTCAAAAGTGATAATGGTATGTATGCGATCGGCGCGATTATGAAGAATTAAGACAACTTCTACGGCAGCAAACTCCGGGAAAATTGAGTGCACGGACGGTGCACTCATACACCCATGACGCTTCGAACTAAGAACAAGTATAGTGGGAGCCTGCCAAAAATAGGATCGTTTTCCTACGATCTGTAGGTCCGCTCAAATGAGTCGGTGCATAGTTTGATTAACATGTTTTTTGCTTCCTGATGGGTGATTGAAAACTCCTTGGATTCAGCGCTTTCCGACCGTTCTAAGAGGATGATTTAGACCATCAGTTCGGCATTTAGGCTCAAATGAGGGATCAAGACATGACAAAAGACCATGAGATCGGAATCCACGCGAACGGCCCGACCGAGGTCGCTTACGTCTGCCCCATGCATTCTGAGGTGCGTCAATCTGGGCCCGGCGACTGTCCCAAATGCGGGATGCACCTTGTGCCCGAAGGCGAGGTGGATGCGCATGCGCATCACCACCATTCCGCGCATCATGGCGCGACGGACGACAACGGTGAATATGACATCGTTCCGACAGGCTATGACGGACCCGTATATACCTGCCCGATGCATCCGCAGGTGCGGCAAACCCATCCCGGGTCCTGCCCACTCTGCGGCATGGGGTTGGAGCTGGAAAGCGCGGCGATGGTGGACGAGGGGCCGAACCCGGAACTGGTGGATTTCACCCGGCGCCTATGGGTAGGTGCGGTTCTGACGCTGCCGCTTTTGGTTTTCACGATGGGCCCCTACGTTGGGCTGTCTGGCGTGCGAGCGGTTTTTGGTGAGCGTACAACGCTATGGATTGAACTTATACTTGGCACTCCGGTCGTTCTTTGGTGCGGTTGGCCATTTCTGGAACGGGGTTGGAATTCGTTTCGCACCATGCATCTGAACATGTTCTCGTTGATTGCCATGGGGGTTTCGGCCGCGTGGCTTTTCAGCGTTGTCGCCGTATTGATGCCCCACATATTCCCGGACGGTTTTCGAGATTCACAAGGCCATGTTGGGGTCTATTTCGAAGCGGCCGCAGTCATAATTACACTTGTTCTTCTCGGTCAGGTGATGGAGTTGCGGGCCCGCGAAGGCACCGGGAAGGCGATCCGCGCTTTGCTGGACATGGCCGCAAAGACCGCCCGTATTATCCGCCCTGACAGTAGTGAGGAGGAAATCCCGCTTGAAGAAGTACAGGTAGGCGACCGCCTTCGTGTACGCCCCGGCGACAAGGTGCCAGTAGACGGAGTAGTGCTCGAAGGACGCTCATCTGTTGATGAAAGCATGATCTCTGGCGAGCCGGTTCCGGTTGAGAAGGTACAGGGAGAGCCGGTCACAGGGGCGACAATCAACGGCACCGGTAGCCTTGTGATCGAAGCAACCCGAGTGGGCTCTGACACAATGCTGTCCCAGATTGTCGAAATGGTGGCCAACGCGCAACGCTCGCGCGCACCAATTCAGAAATACGCTGACAAAGTGGCGGGCTGGTTTGTACCGGCGGTCATAGGTATGGCTGCGTTGGCCTTTATTGCATGGGCAATTTGGGGACCGGCTCCGGCGCTCTCCTACGCCTTGATCGCAGCGGTGTCGGTACTGATCATAGCTTGCCCGTGCGCGCTTGGCCTGGCCACTCCGATGTCGATCATGACGGCCACGGGGCGCGGGGCGCAGGCCGGAGTGTTGATCAAAAATGCCGAAGCGCTGGAGCGGTTCGAGAAGATCGATACTTTGATCGTCGACAAAACCGGCACCCTGACCATGGGCAAGCCGAAGCTTGTGGCTGTATTACCCGAACCTGGCCATGACGAAGTCGAGGTGCTGCGGCTGGCCGCAACGCTGGAGAAGGGCTCGGAGCACCCGTTAGCTGAGGCAATTGTCACAGGAGCCGAGGAACGTGGCGTGGCCCTGTCCGACGCCAGTGACTTCGAGGCGGTGACTGGTAAAGGCGTGAAAGGCACGGTGGATGGCCGCCCCGTCGCGCTCGGCAACCTGAAACTGGTCACCGATCTCGGACTCGAGGCGGCCGAACTGACGGCCAAGGCCAATGCGCGTCGGGATGACGGCGCAACGGTAATGTTCGTGATGCTTGATGGCTCAGTGGCGGGGTTGGTCAGCGTCGCCGACCCGGTCAAAGAAACCACACCATCCGCACTCAAGGCGCTGCACGAGCTCGGCTTCAGGATCATCATGGCGACCGGCGACAACGAACGTACGGCAAAGGCGGTGGCCGAACGTCTGGGTATCGACGAGATCCGTGCCGACGTTCTACCAGAGGACAAGGCCCGCATAATTCGCGAACTGCAGGAGAAAGGCGCAAAGGTCGCCATGGCCGGTGACGGGGTGAACGACGCACCCGCATTAGCGCAGGCCGATGTAGGCATCGCAATGGGGACCGGCGCCGATGTGGCAATCGAAAGTGCAGGCTTCACGCTGGTCAACGGTAGCCTCGATGGCATCGTGCGCGCCCGAAGGCTGGCTCGCGCGACCATGCGCAATATCCGGCAGAATCTATTCTTTGCCCTGATCTACAACGCCTTAGGCGTTCCAGTGGCGGCAGGCCTTCTGTTCCCGCTTTTCGGCATCCTGATCAGCCCAATGTTCGCGGCCTTCGCTATGAGTGCTTCTTCGATTTCAGTGGTGTTGAATGCGCTGCGCCTGAGGGGGGCGAAGATTTGAGCGCGCACAAGCATATGACACACGAGGGCGTAGGCAACTAGAAATCAGGTTCGATATCGCTGATCGGTTTTACCTATGCGGTCAATCGGTCGGGAACCGTTCGGTGGGTTTGTGGTCCATCATCATGTCGGCACTCAAGATCGGCTGGATCGCTTTCTTTGGCTTTGCGCGGTGAAGTTGGGCACTTGCAGGGGATAGATCCGTTCGGACGCACAGGAGGAACAATGTGTCTGATTTTCTAAAAAAAGCCGCACGCCTAGCAACCTCGATCTGCCCCAACACGAATTTGTCACCGACACGCGGGTCAAAATTGGATGATGGTGTGCTGAAATTCAAAACTGTTCGACCACAGGCGCCATCGAACGCAGCTGTGGGAAATAGGCGCAATTCGGGCCTTGAACGGAGTGTGGTGGTGTTGCTCGCGAGTCTGGCTATCGCAAGGCCGGACCCAGAGTGGCAGGTGATGAAAAGGATGAGATCAAGGATTCCGTTTCCGAGCTGAGTTTGAGCTAGATCATTGTGAAAAATCCCTGTGCAGCCCAAAAAGCCATATCTGATGAGTATCGAAGGGTGGCGGACACGGTGGCCCTATTATTGCGGTCCACTATTAATCATACCAGTGCGATTATATATCGGTTTAAGACAAGCTTACCCAAGAGGGAACATGACAATGAATAACCTGAGCCGCCGCCGCTTGATGCAAGGAGCCGCGGCCCTTGCGAGCAGCGCGGCGCTTCCCGCGTTCGCCAAAACAAGCCCCTCAATCCATGTCCTGAAGGATCCGAATTGTGGGTGCTGCGGATCGTGGATCAAAATCATGCAGGCGGAAGGCTTTGAAGTAGGCGTGGAAAACAGTGCTTGGGAGGCCTTGAACGCTTACAAAACCGCCAATGGGATTCCGGAGGGCATGATGTCATGCCACACGGGCCGCGTGGAAGGCTACATGATCGAAGGACACGTCCCACCCGCTGACATTCGGCGCCTGCTGGGCGAACGCCCGGATGCTGTCGGACTGTCGGTTCCGGGAATGCCTTTCGGCTCACCTGGCATGGGACCGGAAAGCGAACGCGAAGCTTTTGACGTCTTCCTGATCCGCAAGGATGGAACCACAGAGGTGTTCGCCAGCTACCCGGCGGCATGAAGCACCGGTAGCGCTGGCGAGATCCTGAAAAACACGGCGCACGCTTCTTCTGCCCGGTTTACGTGACATTCTTCACGGCAAACCAATTGATCCGTGACTTTACGCCCGCCTTGTCCTATCGGGCAAGTTCCAGCCTACGGTGAAAAAATACCAGCGTCCGCAAAGCCTGATGACCGGCTTTGCGGACAAAACCGACATCACGGTCGCCGTATCAACCGCAGCATTTGTCGCCCGCCTGAATTGGCGGGCATGGGGCCGATCCGTAGGAACAGTAGACGCAGCAATCGCCGGGAAGTGGCTTCAGGACTTTTCCGCAAGATGTGCATTCGTAGAACCACTGGCACGCATCTGTTGGCATCGTTTCAGGTCTTGAATGTCCACATTCCGGGCAGATGATCGTGCTGACAAGGTTCGGGCGTTCTTCACTCATGGCGTCACATTAAGGTTATCAGGAAATCATTTATTCGGGTTTCGTGGAGTACGATAACCCAAGCGATAGTCGTCAACGCAAAACTGCCTGTCAGCCACCATTTGAGGCGGTCGAGTGAACCATGGCGGTACGCGACGATGCCAGAGAGAAACAGCAGGGCCGTCGAACCGCCGAGCACGTAATAACTCGCGGCGGCGATCTTGCCAAATACGGCCAGCCAGCTCCCTCCCAAGCCAAGTAAAATCAAGGCCATCGGCAAGATGCAGCAGGTCGCAACGCCAAATGCGGTAAACGATCCAAGAAAACTCGCCCCTACAAACTTGCTCATACTCAGCTTTCTCCGACTTTGACGATCTTGAGCGGAAGCCGGTTCGGCTTCCTCGATTTTTGCTTCATGCGATTTGTGAAACTCGACATCACGACCGACAACATGCAACCTGTAGTGGCTACAGGTTCAAGGGAATGGTCATCACATGATTGCGATTGGCGAAGCGGCGAGATTGTCCGGCCTGTCGGTCGAGACGATCCGCTACTACGAAAGGGAAGGCATAGTCGAGAAGGCCGGTCGAACCGCCTCGGGGCGACGTGCTTACACGGAACGGGAAATATCCGAGCTCAGATTCATCAAACGCTGCCGCGATCTTGGCTTTGCCATTCAGGATGCATGCGCACTTCGCGATTTGTCCAAAGCGCCTGAGCAAGCTTGTCGCAACGTCGAAGGCGTCGCAACAAGACACCTCGACAACGTTAGGTCAAAAATCGCAGCTCTCCAACGGATGGAGCAAGCATTGGTAGAACTTGTGCAAACCTGTACTGAAGGAGCAGTTGCATGCCCCCTGCTAACGGCGTTGCTCAACGAGCCTGTCGTCAAAACATGTCATTAGCCGCCATTAATTGCAGCGCCCGGAAAAACCGAAACTGCCTATCTCAGTTTGTGGAGGAGCGGCTTCATTGTCCCAGTATTTCGTAACCTTAAGCGATGATGGCCGATCTCTGTTGTATTTTGTTGTTTCAGAGAATTGCGATCAGCTTTCCCTCTAATTCGCTCTGTTAGCTATGCCGGACTGGTGATGGCGCGGATGCTCTAATGCTGTCAACTAAGGAAGAAATACCAAATAATCTGCAAATTTTTGCCGCTTTACCCCTAGAGGCTAAGAAGCTGTTGCAATGCAACAAAGCACATGAAGGCTTGGAATAAAGTACATTGGTCCGGAAAGTTTGGATACCTTAGAGGAACGAGCATGGAGAAGGCAGATATGACAAATCCCACTTTATTTCTGGGAGTGTTATCGAAAAACCTGCTGGGTTATCTTCCAATGGTCTGTTTTACATGCAGCTTTTTTGTGTCTGCCGCTACGTCGCAAGCCTCTGAGCTTCCCTCGATCGGTCTTGATAGAAAGATTGAAGCGCCATCGGGTGCCAAAACACTATGCAAAGATTATACGTGGGCGTGCGCGAGCGCTCGTAGTTCTGGTCTGTCCGTGGCACAAGAAAATCAGATCGTTAAAACGATCAACACGCGCGTCAATCGAAGGATTCGTGCCGTTTCGGATCAAAGCCAATATGGGACAAAAGAGTACTGGACACTGCCGACACAAGGGTCAGGAGATTGCGAAGACTTCGCTTTGCAAAAGAAGTTTGAACTTGTGCAGAATGGTTTGGATCCTACGAAGCTACTAATTGCGACTGTCTTGGACACCAATCGCAATGGCCATGCTGTTCTTGTCTATCGCTCGAGTGAAGGCGACTTGGTTCTGGACAATGTTACCAACAGGATCAAAACGTGGAAGGAAACCAGGTATCTATTCCTAAGAATACAGGACCCACTACACCCTGACCGTTGGGTTCAGGTTTTTAGCGGCTAAACCGTTGGGTAGACATTAGTTGCTTTCGAGCATTTCAACACACGTGCTATCTTTCGAACAGGGATTTTCGCGTGCCTCCAGCGCTCAATCCTACGCCGTTACTCAATGCCGAGTCGCGAATACACTGCGCCCGTGCTATGATCTACTCATTAGTTAACTCATTATTTTATGTAATTTTTGCTATTGGAAATAGCGCACTCCAGCTACGATTTATGACCCTCATAGGAATTTGTGGTAAATTCCACGATCTCTTAGCTCTCTATCTAAATACGGGATCAATTTCTCAAAGACGAAGGCGCGCAGTGGGAGAAAGCTCGACTACCTTCAACCTTCTGTTAGAAGCGACACTTGCTTGCCCATTGTTCCACGCATAACGCAAGCAATCGAAACGGTGAAAGCGCCAAGCTTTGCAGACAACCTCGGCAACCTCTTGATCCTGGTACTGATCAGCTCGGAAAGTGAGACCGAACTCGCCAACCTGGCGCGTCGCCTCTCACTTGACGAACTGGTCAACAGATTGATGCCGCTGTTCAGCGGCGAAAACGTAAAGATCAGTGTCCATTCGTTACTTGGGTCATTAACTGGCAAGAAGCGGACACAGCACCAATTCGCCATGTCTGTGCCAAATGCTGCTCTCGCGTTAGTGTTCGTGATTGCAAAGCTGGTGATCAGCCAAGGAAGCCAGTACGTAGCAGTCTTCTGACACTCCGTCACCGTCACAGCCTTTGGAAATCCGACCCAGCTCTTTTTCAAGTGCCCTAAGCCGTTTGATCTTGGCCCGGACATTGGCAAGCTGAGAAACTGCTATTTTTGTTGCGGCTCGGCACGAGCGATCTGGGTGGTCTTGCAATTCGATAAGTTCAGATATCGCCTCCAGCGAGAAGCCAAGATCACGCGCGTGCTTAATGAAACTAAGGCGTTCCATTCCCGCCGCATCATACCGTCGCTGATTGCCTTCGGTACGTTCTGGCGCACTGAGTAACCCCATTTCCTCATAGTAACGAATAGTTGGAATCTTGACCTTTGTGCGCTTGGACAGGTCGCCAATCGAAAACATCAAATTACCCCTTGAACCTCTAGTCACTAGAGACACTACACTATGCTAAAGACAGATTCAAAGAGGCCTCCCTATGTCAGGATGTTGCGGACACGACGCCAAGTTTGACGGTGTTTCAGATGATTACAAAAGGCGATTGTGGATCGTTATTGCCCTTAATGCTACGATGTTCGTGGTCGAGATGACCGCAGGGCACTATGCGAAATCTCAGGCACTACAGGCCGACGCACTCGACTTTTTGGGAGATGCCCTGACCTACGGTATCTCTCTGGCTGTCATTGGCGCCTCAATTCGCGCGCGCACCAATGCTGCCCTAGCCAAAGGCCTCAGTCTTTTTCTGATGGGTTCATGGGTGTTCGGGTCGACCGTATATCGGGTGTTCTACGTCGGAGTTCCGGAGGCTGAAATCATGGGGGTGGTGGGGTTCCTTGCACTGCTTACAAACCTTGCCAGTGTTCTTCTGCTCGTCAGGTACAAAGATGGAGACGCGAATGTCCGCTCCGTCTGGCTTTGTTCTCGCAATGACGCCATCGGGAACGTAGCAGTGATGTTCGCCGCTCTCGGCGTATGGGGCACAGCCACAGGATGGCCTGACCTCATCGTTGCGACGATTATGGCAGGATTGTTTTTGTCGTCATCTGTACAAATCGTGCGTCAAGCTCTGGCGGAGCGGCGTGATAACAAGCTCCATCAACAGATTAGCGCCTAGCGGAATGAAACTACTGACGCCAAATTGAGCCAGAGCAAGGATATTGTTTTGTCAGGCGTTAGCGTTTTGATTGACTCGTTCACCTTTCATTCAATTAGCCAGCCCCGGCAAAAGATGATCGCACAATTTAGAAGACCGTGTTGCCAGCACGAAAATCCGACAACACAACGAAACCCGATTTTCTGGCGGCGGCGAAAATAGCAAACGAACAACTCGGTGTGAATGCGGGCCGTGCGAAGTTGCTCCGATGTGCGGATCGCACCCTCGAGATAAGCCGCGGCTAGCCAGTAGATATCCGAAATTTAAGGATACAATATCGGGCCAAGTGTCTGCGTCCAGAAATTAACGGCACAATGACATGAGCCAAGTCAAATGCATGAATAACATGAAATAGATTAGGATCAGAATATGATCTGTAAGTGAAATTATTTGAAACTTGCGCCTGCGGTCTTTTCAAAGACAAAGCAGTGCGTTTTTGCCGAATTCAGAGATACCTAATCCGCAATCTTTGATCACGGTTACACGCAAGTTCCTCGACCACCTCGTTTGCACTCAAGTTAAACTCTCTCACGAGATCCGTGATCTGGACCGGCTGAAAGCTATCAGCGTTCCGAACCAGTCTGCCGTCTTCAAAAGCGATAAACTCGTGAGACCTGCCACCCCAACGGACGATCCCACCGCATAGTCGCTGACTTTCCATATTGACCAGTTCGGCCACAGGGTCGGCAAAGAAATCGCTCCACTTAAGAAATCCAGTACTGACTGCCCGCGCCACTGCCTGTTCAATCGTCCGGCTTTTAAGCTTGGTGGTGATCGAAGCAGTCAGTGCCTCTACCATTCGCGAAGAATGCCCTGTCTGCCTGGCAATGGCAGACGGAATCAAACCCGACGCAAGCATCTTCAACACATCCAGCTCATCGCCGGACAGGGAATCCGAGGGAAAGTTGAAAACGGTTTCAATGACATCTAGGGCAAGCAGGTGCAGAACCTGTGCTTCATGGCGCAGGGCAGGGAGCATGCTCCCGACCAAGGCGTCCCAGTCGGAACGGGGCAGGTTGGAGGTAACCGTAAAGACGCCACGCTCCCCAAACGGATTGATAACCGGAATGGATAGTCCGTGCTGACCCACACCAAACTTTCTGGCGGCGTCAAACAGCGGTGCGTGTTCACGCTGGTCGTCAAATACAGCCCAGTCAATTGGAGCAATCATTGCGGCGCCAAACCGAATGAGGGGATCGACCAAAACTAGGTCGTTTTCGACGTAGTGCCGGACCCATTCGGCTGAGAACGTGGTGCAGCCGTGGACAACATTATGATGTTTGTCGATATGGGCGTAGGAGGCGTTTTCAAACCCAAACCTTTGGCAAATCTCCTGAAGGCGCGCCTCCCCAGTTTGCCTGAAGTCCAGTTCAGAATTGCCAATATCCGCGATTTTCATTGATAATCTTCCTGTTCCGCGTCGCCTTCGCGACCAAGTAGCAACCTAAAGCTGAACAAACCACTCGGGAATTCCCGTAGCCAATCATAGATTTGTATACAGTTCTGTTCTGGAGGCGGAAACAGAGCAAAATCTTGCCGATGAGGCGCATGAATTTGCGAAGCTGGCAACATACCAACGGGCAGGGTTTGAACAACGATCTCGTGTCCTAGTGAAGTCCATCCTCATCCTCCCGCGCCCTTCGGGCCAACAAACCCATGAAACTGGAAATCAGGTTCAACTCCCCGCGCTCATCTGCGTGCACCATACCGCGCAGGTATGCGCCCGGATTAACCACTGGCGGCAACCGTGGATCGTTCAGCCTCGCGTCTGTGATCAACCCGGCAAGGATTGCACCCATCACGGTCAATCGGTCAATCGCAGTATGCCAAGCCGAGGCATTGGCGCCTATCTCCGACAATCGCGACCAAACGCCGGTCTCAATGGCGTAGAGCGACGGGCTGGAATTTTGATCTCCGCCACTGGCGATATCGATATGCATGCGCAGCTCGGGTGAGGCCAGTTCATACAGGATGCGATTGTTCACCCGAGGCAGATTTTGGGGCTTGTGTGATATCGGATCCGTCGGATGATTGCTTTCTAAGCAATGCACAGGGCCATCAGGCCCGGAGCCAAAACAATTTGGTTCCGAGGCTTCAGCCGAGGACATTGTCATTTCGCCATCGGCGTTACAGGACAGAATCTTATCTTCAATTTGGTCTTGTATATGGCACCCGAAACAGGCTTCGGGTTCACCCGAAATTCCAGCGTGTTTTGCGACATGATCTTCGATCCGTTTCCAAAGGTCATGAGCCGCCTGAACATGTGATCTGAGGGCATCCAATGACAGGTATTTTAGCTTGTCAGCGCGCGGCCAGGATTGAAGCTCCTCCATCATGTCTTCCAGGCTTTCAGGAGGGCAGGGGAGTAAGAGAAGCACAGCCAGACTATGTTTCACATATCGGTAAAGCCGTGATCGATCCCCGCGCAGCTCGTCATGCTCTTTCTTCTCAGACTTGCTTTGCACGTCCGCTTCGAGCATCTCTGGAATGAGGTTCAGGGCAGGGGTCAGGAAGAGGCCAAGCCCTTTGCGCTTACAGCGCCCCCCATTTGCCCCCAGCCTGCGGTCAATCAATCCAATGGCTTCTAGCTCACGTTCGTGATTATGGATTGTTCGATCTGTCACGCCACGTCCGGCAATCAGTGTTTCCTGGCGCGCGTAGCAAAAGGGTTCCTGGGACGGGTCTCGAAACGCGCAGGGCGAGATCATGTCGATGATGATCTCCAATGTGCGAATACACTGGGCCGATGCGCCCCTGATTTGCGCATAGCTCACACAGAGTTGCCGAAACCTGTCACGGTTCCAGCCCTCGGGAAGACCGTTGTGGAAGCGTATGTTTTCGTGGTGGCGGGTAGATGCGATCTGCCGCAAGCTCATTGTTTTGGCTTCCTTTGGCAATGGTCAGTGTCGATATCGCGGCTTCGCGGGGCAGGGTGTTCGGAATGGTTCAACGGTCTCATGGTCTGCTTCTCATTGGGGAAGCAAGGCAGGTTGAACCTCAGCGAATAAACACAGAAAAACCGTTCGCACAGATGCGTCTATCCTTGTCAGTAGTTTTGGATTTTCCTATAAATCAGGTGATCAAAAGTGACTTAGGAAGATCCCCGCTGAGGCCCCGCCTTGCGGGGGTTTTTTGTTTTGGGATAAGGATGTTCCTCTGGCCAAGAAGGCCTGGTTGCCAATGTGGCTGGCGCGTTCACTGGCTTCTGAGGGGCAACGCATTCATCCACTGTGAAAACAACGTCAGTATCGGATGAGCTCGTATTCGCTGAACCCGAATATGTCGTTCCACTCGACACCAACGCCACGGAAATAGCTGGGAGGTTCACAGCGATTGCCCAGTGGCAGCCAAGGAGGGATTGGGGCAGGAGCGCGCTCGGACCATTGAAAGCTTACGTTGTCGTCATAGCTGCCAACGACCAGATCAAGCGAACGCTCGCAGTCGCCCTCTCGCGAACGACGGCGATAGCTGTAGTGGCGCACATCCCAAACCCTGATGGACCTCACAACGTCGAAATCGGAAGAGGAAAGATCGACGCTGATTGGCGTGGCTTGAAGACCGTCACCGTATTGGTTGTGAAGTGACGGGATCGCTTCCATCGAGATCGCTGCATCTACCACTAAGGTCTCAGCGGTTTCGTCAGATGGAAGCTCTGGAATAGGACTGGCACTGTTGCGTTTGATGGCGCCCAACCTTTCCATAGGACTCACGCCTGAGGAGCTTTCTGACGCGTTCATCGGACAGCGCCAGAGTTGGAGCGGAGGTTCGACCGGATAGGGTGTGACGCGCCGAATGAACTCCGCCTTGGCAGCGACGCAATCAGGCGAATTTGGCCAACCTCCGGCGAGGCAAAGGAATATGGCGCAGTCAATTGGATAGGCACGAGCCTGCGTGGCTGGCAGTGCAGCGAGTGCAACTGCAAGGGCCTTCGCGCGAGTTCGATTTCCGGATTTTGAGTGTTTCAAGATGGTCTCTCCTGCATGTGAATCGCCTAAGCAATACTCGGCCAATATGCCCCTGACAATCTAATATAGTATATTGGCGTGTTTTCTTATATTGACGTAGATTGTGTTTTAGTCCACAACTTTTGGATGTAGAAGACGGCCCATAGGGGGTCGTCATGGCGGACAACAAGAGACAATACACTGTGGTAACCATCGAGATGGTCCGGGGCCTGAAAGAAGATCAGGTTCCATTTACATGCCGCTACGAATTTATCGGACTCGCTTCCCTTGGACGACCTAAGTACCACTGCATTTATAGCTCTCCGAACTATGTCGGAGCCTTGTGCAAGTCGAAGATCTCTCGAGCGGGTGCTGAGCCCAGGGAGTTCGATCTTTGGCCGGGCCTTTTTAAGCATCACCAGGAATTTGGCGACGGGCGCATTCTCTGCGTCAAATCTGACTACACGATCGAGTCAATCACGCCGGCGGGTCTTGAAGCGGCGCAAGCTCTGGACGCGAAATCTAAAACCTGATCGGTCACGTTCGAGAACCCGGCTTCTCAAAATACTGGGACAGGGCGCATGAAACGGCTCTTGTTTCTCAGCACTGCGCTCGCGCCTTTGTTCATTGCTGCAGTTTGGATTGAACCAACCAAGCGAACAGAGACACTGAGCGCATCTGAGGTGATCGCCGTTGACGGTGACACAATCGACCATGGTGACGACCGGTATCGGCTTGTTGGGTTTGATGCGCCTGAGACCTACCGGCCGCAGTGCCTTGCGGAAAAGACTCTGGGATTAGAAGCGAAAGCAAGGCTGACAGAGCTCATCCAGTCGGCGGACCAGATAGAGCTGGTCATCCAACCAGATCTGGACGCCCATGACCGCTTCCTAGCGGTTGGGCGTGTCGCTGGGCAGGAGGTCGGGTCCATCCTGATTTCCGAGGGTCTCGCGCGCCCATACTCCGGCGGCAAACGCCGGTCCTGGTGCGGCTGAAGGAAAGGATCAAACAACGATTTAATGACAACAGAACAAAACCACTGAGAAATAAGCAGTCCTGTCGATTGCGCCAACAATCGACAGGACAAGAAACGCCCCAAATCCATCCGGGCATTCCTCCAACATCAAGAGAGAACTGTACTATGGTAAAAACAGTAGTCCTAGATGCCGATCCTAGATC
Source organism: Ruegeria sp. YTSC192 (assembly GCF_059609705.1). Lineage (NCBI taxonomy): Bacteria > Pseudomonadati > Pseudomonadota > Alphaproteobacteria > Rhodobacterales > Roseobacteraceae > Ruegeria > Ruegeria sp. YTSC192. Next base: position 48,286 of record NZ_JBXWMG010000008.1, on the reverse strand, counting down.
GGACAGCACCGCGCCAGAGTCAATGGGTGCGGACCCTGGACAACATATCTGCGCCTCCGACCGCTTAGCGCTGTCTGGCGATTGAGGCGAGCGGGACATCCCGACATTTCAGTCAGACCTTCCGGCTGATTGATCCGAGCTGAACGCTGGCTTTCTACGAAGCTAGCGAAGGGCTCAGTGCTGTGTTCCGGCATCCAATTTCCTGCTGCTCAGATGATCCGAAACCGAACCCCATAATAGTAATTATGTAAAAACTACTGACCTATTTTTGAAAGGCGGAAAGGTGATCACAGTGGCCTTCGACACTATCGAAAGCAAGATTGATCGGCGCTGGGTGCCTGCCGCCCAGAGCTTCGAGCAAGCCCGTAAGGACATTCTCACCGTAATCCGCCACCTTGCCGGAGAACGGCCAACCATCAAGCGCGCAATGCGCGAATACTGGCTGGAAAGCGATGCCCGCGCCACGGCTTTCGGGATCGCGCTCGAAATGTTCCATGTCCTCAATGATCTTGGGTATGTCCGTGCAAATCGGCTCTACAAAGCCTTGAAGCTGCACGCGGACGTTAACAAGGCGTTGGGTCCGAAAGAGCTGTTCCGCTTCGCTTCACCGGAAAAGGCCGCTGCGCTCATCCAAAGCAGCAGCCGAGCGGACTATGCCAGCTCATACGCAACCCTGAAATTCGGTTGCGACCTGTCAGGCACAATCGACGCCGACACAGCGCGCGACGTTCTGAACCGGCATGAAGCCCTTTGGTTCGTTTACCCAAACGCCACCTATCACGTTCACCTGATCCGCGAAGGTGTCTGGCTGGACATCGTTATGCCGCTTGAAGTGGTCGATGAGCTGCGCCTTGACGTGGATTTCGCAATGCAAATCCGACAAGCGGAACTTGATGCGCAGGGAGCTTTGTCATGAACAAGCCTGCGCGCAAAGTTCTTCCTGATCGTCGGCTGGCTGAAACACGCCGCGTTGAAACTCCGCAAGGGCACACTGCCTTTGTCACCATCGGGTATGATCCGGCGTCGCCAATCAAACCCCGTGAAGTGTTCTATAGCGGTGGTTTTCGCTCTGGCAGCGACCTCGAATACCATCTGCATGATCTGTGCGTTCTGATTTCGCTGTTGCTGCAGCACGGCGTAGCAGCTTCGTTTCTGTCGCGCTCTATCGCTCGCAAGACTTCGGCCCTTGGTGGCGAAGAATACGCAAGTCTCGCAGGCTGGTTGGTGGATGCTGTCAGCATTCCGCCGTCCTGGACTGATGAGTACGTGGCCGCGACCGGCGACGAACAGAACCCCTCCAATTCCTCGCCAACTCAAGCAAAGGAGAAATCCGAATGATCGCAGCAATGCGGCCCCTTCTGCTCGTCTCCACGGCATTTGTGGCGACCGGCGCAAGCGCCCAGGTCATCGAGTATGAACCGGATGGCAGCGTGTTTCTCAACGGTGCGCGGGCAGAAATCGTCAACGGCGTCGTTCGCCCAATCAAGATGCGTGAGTACACGCTTGACGAAAAACCGGAAGCGCCGAAGGCCAAGCCACAGGAAAAGATCGAGATTGCGGGCAAGGCACCGCGGCCTCGCAAATCCTCGGGCGGCTGGTCACAGGAGCGCATCGTCAAAGAAATCCACGCAGCGGCGGAACGGCATGACATTCCGGCCGAGTTGTTCATGGCACTGGTCTGGCAGGAAAGCCGGTATCGCGCTGATGCTCTGTCGCCCAAGGGTGCCTATGGCTTCGCACAGCTCATGCCCGGAACGGCAAAAGACCTGGGCGTGAATCCAAAGAACCCTGCAGAAAATCTCGACGGTGGTGCCCGCTATTTGGCGGCGCAGTACCGCGAGTTCGGAACCTGGAAGCTGGCGCTTGCCGCCTACAACGCCGGGCCTCACCGCGTCGTCGAATATGGCGGCGTCCCCCCCTTCACCGAAACCCGCAACTACGTGCGGATCATCCTAAGCAAAGTGAGTAAAGACCTATGAAAAGAACCCACTTCTACCAGCAGATGGCGTTTTTCGCGATCACTGCGTTCATCATCACAGCAGCGCCCGCCTCCGCTGGCTGGCTGCAAGATGCCATTGGCGATTTCATCAACGAAACGCTGGCCGACTCGAAGGTCGTTGGCGTCAGCCTTGCCGCTGTCGGCTTCATCTGGGGCTGTCTCGCCTACGTGTTCGGCTGGGGTTCGCTGAAAGGCCCGGTAATCGCTATCGTCGTCGGCGCTGTTATCGGCCTCGCTGATACATTCATCGGAGGCTGATTGATGCCGCGCCGCAATACGGTCTTTCGCGGCCTGAGCCGCCCCGCAGAATGGGGCGGCTTACCCGTGATCTATCTGCTGGTGATCCTCGGGATGACCATGCTTTCGTTCTTCATGTTCGGGATAGCACCAGCAATCATTGCGGGTTTTGTTTTCTATACCGGGCTTCGCCTCTTTTACGAATGGGAACCGGCTTTCTTCCGCGTCCTTTCCGTAACCCTTTCCAAAACTCCGCGCACCAAAAACCGCCAGCATCATGGGGGAGATTACTATAGTGCCTAAGCCTGCTGCACAGGATTTGTGGACCCTTGCCCGCTCGTTGATCGAGCCGAGCTGGCGCAAGGATGAAATGAGCCTCTTTCAGATGTTGCCGTATGGCTATGTCGTGGACGATGAGGTCATTTCCACACGCAACGGTGGCCTTATCGCCGCTGCAGAAATCACCGGAATCAACGCAAACACGCTGGACGAAAACGAGTTCGAGTTCCTGGCCGAACGGTTTGAGCGTGTGTTGCGCACAACACCTAATGAGGTGGCTTTTTATGTTCATCGACTGACCGTCCCGGCTGAGACGGGTCATGTCATCACAGATCCAACCGGCTTTGCCGGTGCAGTGGCGCAGGCCATGCGCTCAGCGTCCGTCGATGCAGAGTTGAAAGAACGCAAGATCATCATCAGCGCCATTCTGCAAAAGCGGCAGGATGAGCGGGCAAAACAGATGTTCGGCATGTCGTCTGGAACGATAGACGAGGAGCGCCGCGAAATGATCGAACAGCTCGACGGTGTTTTCACAACACTGGCGGGCACGCTGGGCGAAAGCCGGGTGCGCCGGCTGAAGCTCAGCGAGGGGCGTTGGCTCGGCTATTATGGAATGCTGTTGAACGGTCGGTATCAGCCGATCATTCACACGAACATTGCAGAACCCATCGCCTTCAACATGCCGCAAGAGGATGTGCTGTTTCAGGGCAAGACCGGCAAACTGGTCACGGGCGACGATCAGGAACGCTCCATTCGTGTCTATTCCCTGAAGAATTACCCGATGGCTTCGTTCCCCGGCATCTTCGACGGGCTGGACCTGCCGGTTGACGTTGTGATTTCGCAATCCTTCCTGCCGATCAGCCGCGCCCAGGCGCAGGAAATGGAACGCCGCAAGTCGGGACAAATGCGCTCGGCAGGCGACAAGGCAAAGTCTCTCGAAGAGGATTTGTCCATTCTGGCGGACGGCATTGCCTCCGGCACCATGTCACTCGGCAAGCACCACCTGTCGATCTGCGTGTTCGGGAATGAGGAAGATCTGAAAACCGCCGAAAAGCACATCGTCGGTGAAATTCAGATTACGGGTGGCACAGTGAAGCGCGAAGCGATGTCGGCCCGTGCGGTGTATTTCGCGCAGCACCCCGGCAATTTCGCATTCCGCCCCCGTGAAGAACTGATCACGGACCAAAACTTTGCGGACATGGTTGCGTTCCACATGCGGCCCAAAGGGCTGGAAGCTGAAAAGCTTCCTTGGCCGGGGCCGATGGCGACGTTCCCGACTACGCACGGGGACAGATACGATGTTTCGCTGCACCTTCCCAAGACGAGCAACGACCCCGAGAATCTGCCCTCCGGCCACACAATCGTTCTGGGACCAAACGGTTCGGGTAAAACCGTGATTGCGATGCTTTTGGCGACCACAGCCGTTGCTCAGGGCGCACGGATCATCGCATTTGATAAAGATCGGGCGATGGAAGCCCCGATGCGGGCGCTCGGCGCACAGTACACCCGCGTGCGGGTGGGCGAACCCACTGGCATGAACCCGTTCCAAACGGAAACGGATGAGGCCGGTCAAAGCTGGCTGGCAAATTGGGTTACAGCTCTGATGAGCTACGACGAAAAACTGACAGCCGAACAGAAAGACGAGATTACCCAGGCGTGTCAGGCAAACGCGACGTTGCCGCCGCAACTGCAGAACTTCGATTCACTGGTGGAGCGGTTCAGAGCCTTTGATGATGGTAAGAACCTCTTCAAGCGCGCGAGTGAATGGGCGGGCGACGGTCGGTTGTCCTGGATGTTTGGCGAGGGTGGCACAGATCCTTTTGCCTCTGACGATCGGCATCTTGTGTTCGATATTTCCGAGGTTCTGGATGACGAGTTGGTCCGGTTGGCGTGGATCAGCTACGTCATGCGCCAGATCGAACGCCGTTGTGCCGCGAGAGTGCCCACTGTCTTTGTGATTGATGAAGCCTGGGTGATTGCTGGCAATCCCTACGGCGCGAAAATCCTCAAAAACGCTTACACCACTTATCGGAAGCTGAACGTCATGATGATGATGATGACGCAGATCCCCGATCACATCCTGTCGTCAGCGGCAAGTAAGTCGATCCTGGAAAACACCAGCACGCAGCTCTTGTTCCCCTCTCGATCCGGCAATGAAGCGGATTACCGGGCAATCGGCTTGAACGATTCAGAGCTTGGTGCGCTGAGGGCGCACTTTGGCGACCGCGTAATGCTCATGAAGAAAGGTGATGAGAGTGTTTGGCTCGATGTCGATGTCGGCGCTCTCGGCCCGCTTCTTCGTGTTCTGAGTGGATCAGACGGGAAATCGTTCCCTGATCCTGACTGGCGACAAAACCCCAACTTCTGGAAGGAAATCACATGAAAACCCGCCTTGTAATCGCCCTTGTTGTTCTGGCCGCCGTCTCGGCCTGCACCAGCACCTATTCGGGCTATCGCAGCAAATGCGCCTGCGACTTTGAGCGCATGACCCCCCCTGAAAACTTGGAGCTTGTCTGATGAATATTTCAAAGAAATTCCGCACAACCATTGCTGTTTCAGTTCTGGCCGCCCTGCCCGTCATGGCATCGGCCCAGGGTGTTCCGGTGGTGGACTCTGCATCCATCACGCAGGACGCCGCCAATTCGGCCAAAGAAATCGCTGAAATGGTCCGCCAGTACGAGCAATTGCTGGAACAGTACGAGAAACTGGAACAACAGCGGGCATTGCTCGAAAACTCCTTCAAAACCATCAGCGGTTTGACGGATCTGGATGAGTTCAACAGCCGCAGCTTTTTGAAACTGGCGACTGCTGCTGACACGCTCGGCTACGCGCTGGATGCAGCGGAGGGCGGTATCTCCGGCCTGCCCGATGTCGCGGCTCAGGCAATGGAACGTCGGTCAATCAACCTCGGCCTAAACGATGGCATCTTGTCCGAGTTCAGCGGATCGGATGTGCAAGCTCGCCGCATCCTGTCTGAGCGTGGTGGTGCGGGCCTGATGGCATCGGCGTTGGGTGAGAATGGCTATGACATGGCCGGTCAGCTCTCCGAAGATGCTGAAAAACTGCGCGGTGAAATCGGTCAGCAAGAAGATCTGAAGGATGCAATCGACTATAATACGGCGGTTCTCCTGAAACTCCTGCAAGTTGAAATTGAAATCTTGCGCGCAACCTCGGCTAATGCTCTGGCGTCGGGCACGGATCTGGCTGCAACCGCTGCCGATCTTTCGACACTCAGCAACTATGTACGAGGAACCTCACAATGAAACTCCGCTCAACTCTCATCCTGACCATTGCAGCCGCCGCCGTTTTCGCGGGGGCTGCATCAGCCCAGGTGAAGCTGCGACCCACACCAAACGTCGATTGGCCTTTTGGCGAGTACCGAGTGTGCTTTGGAAATACGGGTGTCAACAACGTCGCTAAACAGTTTGTTGAAGAAGATCAGGCGCGTATGGCCGATGCTGGTCAGCCAGCGGACAAGCAATATCTTGTAAACAACTGGTCAGTCGTAATCCTCAATGAACAGATCATTGCTGCTCACGAGTATACAGCAAAACAGTGCGAATTGCGAAAGGCCGGTGAAGGGTTCGATACGGATTGTCCACTCGGAAACATGAGCCGTAGTGCTGCGGTGAAAGCTGTTGGTGCGGATAAGCCTGAATTTTGGAACCAACCTTCATCGCAACATGCTGAACTCAAGAAAGAGCAAAAAGCTCGGCTGAATAATCTCGGCCCAGTGTTAGCGGAGGCATGTGGGCCGTGATTCAAGATTTCGTCAGCTCGATTGAAACAGCAATCAACAACTTCTCACAGAACGCCTTCAATAGCCTGGCTGCGGATCTCGCAGCCGGTCTATGGGCCATCGCCGCTCTAATCTTCGTGGCAATGTTGATCAACGGTGTTTTGCAGATCAGAGAGATTGGGTTCGGTGGTTATGTCGGCTGGATCATTCGGGCGACGATCATCATCGGCATGGCCTCAAGCTGGAGTTTCTTTCAGCCGATCTATCAAGGCATCCAAACACTGCCTGATAGCATTACCGGGGCTCTTACCGGCACAACGAATGTCTGGCAGGCGCTCGATGATATTGCGGACCAGTGCTTTACCATGGGGCAAACCGCCATTGAAAATGCCACATGGGGCCTAAGCATCACCGGCGCTGTTCTCTGGGTGGTCGGAGCAATTATTGTCGCATTCGGGACAGGGATTGCGCTGATCGCCAAAGGCGGAATGGCGGTGCTGCTCGGCTTAGCGCCGGTATTCATTGCAACACTGCTTAGCTCAGCAACGGCCAATATCTTCGCGGCATGGGCAAAAACGACTGTGGGCCTCGTAATGGTCATAGTCGTGCTGACAGGCATCGTTTCGCTCATTCAAACACTGTTTGCCGCTGAGCTGAACACCGTTGAAGATGTGAACAACATGACGGCGAGTGGCCGTTTTCTAGCTGTGTGCATTATCTCAATTGTGATGCTTACGCAGATCCCGTCGCTCGCTGGGGGAATGTCAGGTGCAATCGTGTCGGCGTCCTCGGGTCTTGCCGTGGCAACTGGTGCTGTCGCTGCCGCAAGAAGTGCATTGGGCACTGCAAGCGATAGTGCAAGGGGTGCAGTAGCCGGTGGCAAAACCGCCGCCGCGATGGCTTCCGCAGCCCGCGACGGGACAGGGGTTCGTGATAGCGCCTCGCGCGCGATGCAGGCGCGTCGGGATATTGCACACAGAGCCCGCAATCAGGATGGGGCGGCTCGACAGAGTTACGCCGCTGACCGTTACCGGCAGAGCATTCGACAAGCTCGCGCCAATAAATCTTCATAAATCGAGGTACAGAGCAAATGTCACACGTGACAGATCACGAAAAAGAACTCTTTCTGGGCGCACGCCGCGATGCCTTCAAATGGCAGGTATTCGGCATGGTCGGTATGGCAATGGGCGTGGCCTCTATTATTGGCTGGGCGATGCTCCTTCCCTTGAAGGAAATCCGCGCAGTGCCATTTTCCATTGATCCGGACACAAAGCTCCCGGTGCTGCTGACTGAAAAAGTCGAAGAACTGGAACCATCCGAGGCGATGGCGTTCCGTGAAGTCGCAAATTATGTGCGCGACCGGGAAACCTATGATGTCCAGGACAACAACGAGCGCCTGAAATCGGTGCTGCGTCGTTCTGATGAGCTGGCCGAAACGTCTTACCGCGAACTGTGGGATGGGTCGAACGACAACCATCCTGACGAAATCTATACGCCCAAGACAAAGGTGCAGACCGAAATTCTGGGCGTCTCGCCGGTCAACGATGAGACGGTGCAGGTCGAGATCCGCAAGTCCCTGATCGTGCCAAACCAAGCAACGGCCTCAGCCCGCTACGTGGTCACAGTGACTTACGGGTTTGAGGAAAAAATCGTGACGTCGATGGATGAACTTCTCGAAAATCCATTCGGCTTCGTCGTCACCAACTACCGCGTAGACGCAATGGGAGACATCTGATGCAGCGTTCTTTCAAAACACTCACCGCCACCGCCGCAGCAGTTTTGGCATTCTCTACGCCTCTGCTCGCTGAAATCACACCGACGCCAGACGGAAAGAACGCAGATCATCGCATCACGCATTTCCATTACGTTGAGAACCAAGTGTACCGCATCCCTGTGGGTGAACGCCTGATTACCTATGTTCACTTCCCGCAGGGTGAAACCGTTCGCAGCATTGGTGCCGGCGACACCGAAAGTTTTCAGATCACCCGCCTGCAGGAAGGTCGCGTTATTGCGTTCAAGCCGGAAATCCTGAACTCGGATTCAAACCTGACCGTCCTGACCAATCGCGGGACATACAACTTCTATCTGGTTCCAGCCGAGAGCGCCGCCGAACGCAAGCGAGTACCGTTCCGGGTCACGTTCTACAACAAGAACAACAGTGACGGGACCACAACGCGCCGTGGCACAGTCGCTGGGAGCGAGCCGAAACCAACTGGCCGGTTTGTGAACCAAAACTACTCGCGCTCGGGCAAAGCAGACTTTGCGCCTACCGCCGTTTGGGACGATGGCGTTCACACCTATATGCAGATCCCACAAGATGCGGAGCTGCCGGGTATCTTCCGTGTCCTGCCTGATGGACGTGAGCTGATGGTGAACACCACAGTCAAAGAGCGCGGGATTATCCAGGTGCAGGGCCTTTCCGATCTTTGGACTCTCCGCATCGAGGACACTTCGATCTGTGTTCGAAACGATGGCGACGAGTTTCAGCAGGCAAGTGTGAGCGGTAGGCCCGTCACTTCACAGACAGTTAAACCGGGGGGCAGTAAGTAATGAACCGCGATCAGACAATTGCGGCACGGGCGGCGGCTGAACAGCCGTCGCAACGTGTCCGGAAGAAGTTCGACCCAAAGAAGCTGATGACCGTTGCAATAGCAGGAGCGGTGTTCCTGGGCTTTGTATGGTTTGTCATGGGCGACGAAGGCAAAGGCACGAACACGGGTGTCCGCGTTGACGCTTTGCAACAAGGTGGTGGCGAGCGATACGAGCTTTTGACCGCACGGGGGCCAGAGGTCGATGAGCCAGAACCAGAGGCTTTGCCCGAGGAAATAGCGGTGGCAACACCGGCATCAGTGCCGCAGGTCGATTCCGAAGGGCTGAAACAAGCCCTGAAAACAATCGAGCAACAGAATGGTCGGATTTCCGATCTGCAAGACGAGCTGACGGATGCCAAGGTTTCGCTTTCTGAAAAGGACAGTGAAATCGCGTCCCTCAATCTGACCAATGAACGCCTGCAGGTCAGGTACGACGAGCGCGAGAAAAAGTTTCAGACTGAGCTTGCCCAGGCGGTTGCGGATGCAGAGGCCCGGGTGCTCGCCAGTATGAGCCATCTGCAAACCCAAGGTCTGACCGAGGACGAACGGCGCAGGCTCGAAGAACTCAAGCGGATGCGCGAGCGCCAGAACCAGTCAGACGGCATCGTGTTCGATGAAAACCCATACGGCAGAAACTAATGGAGCTGACGATGAACAGAACAGCACTCACCCTCGCCCTGGTCACGTTGGCGTCAAGCGCGATGGCACAGGAACAGAATTATCAGCCCATTAACAGTGGGTCGCAGCCGATCATTTTCCAGCCCGTGCAACCGGCACAGCAGCCCGTGCAGGTTCAGCCGGAAAGCACTCGCCTGCCTGAAGAACAGCGCGGCTATCAGGAAAACCCGAACACGACATGGCAGAACAATTTGGTCGAAGAATATCCGCCCATCGTGGGGGCCTCGATCATTGACGATCCGTCGCGCACGCTGACTCAGGGCACGGTTTTGACTGCCGTGTTTGGCGGGGCCGTAAGCTCGGAACTTCCGGGCAGTGTGGTGGCGACAATCACGCGCGGCGTCTATTCGATGGACGGAACAAGACTCCTGTTGCCACGCGGATCTAAGCTCTATGGCGAATACCGCGCTGATACAAAACTGGCGCAAACGAGGATCGCTGTCGTTTGGAGCCGTGTCATCACGCCTGATGGTCTGTCGGCTCAGATCGGTTCGGCTGGCACGGACGGTCAGGGTCGAACAGGTGCAACCGGCAAGGTCAAAACACACTTTGGGAAGCGGTTCGGCACTGCTGCGTTGTTGTCTATCATCGGCATTGCGCCTGTGGCGCTGGTGTCTGACAGCGATAGCAACAACTCGGTCCGGACGGATCTGGCAACGCAAGTGGGGTCTAACCTGCAGAACGCCACGGCGGCGGCGCTTGATGAGTATCTGCGCATTACTCCGACAATCTTTGTCGATCAGGGCAGTCGTATCAACGCGATCCTGCAGCGCGACGTTGTGTTCGATAGCTTCTGAGCGCGAGACAATGAGCTGACCGCCTCAGCGGTCTTTCCGGCCGCTGCCAGCATGATCGAGTGCGGTAGCGGCCTTTTTTGAAGCAAATTCAGCACTTTTTGGAATCAATAAATCATATGTGGGTGCGTTCGCGTTCGAGGCAAAGCCGAGAGGCAGCGAAGGCAACCTCCACACTTCCAAAAAATGCTCTGCCAAGGACAAGAACATGAGCGGGCGGAACGGTAATAGCCTTCTGGAATACTATACGGGCAAGATCGCGCATCTGTTGCACGATGAAAGCCTGAGCGAAATTTCTGTGAATCCTGACGGATCGGTCTGGGTCGAGGAAATGGGCACAACGCACATGACCAGGACTGACATCACTCTGAACAGAGACGATGTAGAAAACATCGGGCGCTGCGTGGCCGGTTTCAGCGATGTGACATTCGGAGAAAAGAAGCCGATTGCGACGGCCAACGTGCCGACACAGCGGGGTAAAGCGCGGGTGCAGGTCGTGATTCCGCCAGCAACAACCGGCGTGGGGTCCGTGGCGATCCGCCTGCTCCGCGTGAAAACCGTCGATCTTGGGGCGTTCAGCTTTGCCAGCAAGGAGGCCGCATTGGCAGAAAACAACGATCATAGTGCGCTCGAAAACGCCCGTGCTGCCCTCGCAGCGGGCACAATGAGCTTTGGCGAGCTGGCGGACCTTTCGATGCAGAGCAAGTGGAACGTGATTATTGCCGGGGGCACCTCGTCTGGCAAAACCACTGTTCTCAATGCCATGCTGAAGCGCGTCGATCCGGGCGAACGGATCGTGACGATTGAAGAAGTGGCAGAGCTGAACATCGAGCAACCCAATTCTGTCGATCTGCTTGCTGACCGTTCCGAAGAAGATGGCCCTCGATCACCAACAAAGCTGCTGGAATCGGCGCTGCGGCTACGGCCTGACCGCCTCGTCTGCGGTGAAATCCGAGGCGACGACGCGAATATGTTCCTGGAACTGGTGAACACCGGCCACGATGGATCTGTCTGCACCATGCACGCCAACTCGCCCGTAGATGCCATTGGACGTATGAGCAAGATGGTCCGGCGCGGATCTCCGACTGTCCAAAAGTCAGAGGTGGTCGATGATATCCGAGCCACCATCCACATGATCGTTCACATGAAGAAAATCGGTGACGAACGGAAGGTCAACGGCGTGATTTTTCCGCCCCTGATGACTGCTGATCAACTTATCTGAAGGAGAAATAGAATGAAAAAATTTGAGTATCGTAATGTCTTGATGCGGGTAGAGGAAAGTGCAGGCGAGAAGTTTGCGAAGCTCGGGCAAGACGGTTGGGAAATGGTCGGCGTCGTACCTGCCGAGTTTGGCATCGTGTGCTTCTTCAAACGTGAGCTGACCGATGGCTGAATTTCAGGATCTACCAAAAAGCAAGAAGGTAGCGATAGCCGGTACAATGGGCTTTATCGCTACTTCGGCTTGCGCGGTGTTGGTGGTCGGTCTGGCTCTCGAATACATCAACACTAGGGGCTTTCGCGGGCTGGACATCTGGACGATCCCAGAGAAGTTCATGGCGCAGCCCGCAGAAACGCAGCAGATCATGGGTCTGGTGGCGGTGGTCGCGGTGGGGGTTTTGACCTTTGCATTTGTGGCCGCTGCGCTGCGTGGTCCCTCAACGAAATACGGTGATGCGACCTTTGCAAAGGCCCCTCAGCTCGTCCGGGAAGGCTATGCTTCGGTGCTGAAGCTCAAAGACAAACTGGATAGTGAAATCGTGTTTGCCAAATTTGGTGAACCAAAGGACAAAAACGCAATCTACTATAAGCCCGGCCCCGGTGTCCAAAAGCCGCACGCGATGTTCATTGCCCCGTCTGGTTCGGGCAAAACCAGCGGCTTTGTGATCCCGAATGTCCTGTGTTTCAATGGATCTTGCGTCGTCCTGGACATCAAGGGTGAGATTTTCCAGACAACCGGCGCGCGTCGGGCAGCAATGGGCGACGAGGTTTTCGTGTTCGATCCCGAGAACCCCGACAAAAGCCACAGCTACAACCCTCTGCGCCGCGCAGCACGTGCCGACAATCTGGACCGGCGATGGGAAGAAGTGATTCAGGTTGCAACCCAGATGTTCGACACGCCCAGCTCGTCCGCACAGGGTTTTATGGGGGGCGTCGAAGGCATGTTTTGCGCCATTGCGATGTTGGCGATCAAAAGAAAGCGGCCATACATTTCCGAGATCCTGCGCCTGGTCAAAACGACCAAGCAAAAAGATTATGAAAAGATGGCCGAAGAAGTTGGTTATGCCCGGGCAGCAGATGAGTTCCTGAATCTTGCAGCCGAAGAATCCAAAATCCTGCGGTCAACGATTTCGGTTATGAACAACTCCGGCCTTCAGCTCTGGCGCAACCCGTCGGTGGCAAGAGCGACGCAGGGCAATGACATCAACTTTGAAGATCTGCGTCGGCGCCCCACCTCGATCTACTTTTCAGTGCCGGGGAAAAAGGTCAAAGAGTTCCGGACACTCATTCGCTTGTTCTTCCTCGATCTGGTGAACACAATCGAAACCGTTGAGCCGGGCCCAGATGAGCCGTTCAAGGTTTTGATGCTGCTCGATGAGTTTCAGCGGCTCGGCCACCTTGAGCGCGTTGTGGAAGCCTATGACACCATGCGATCGTTCGGCGGTCGGATCATCGTGATTTCGCAAACGCTGTCGCGTCTGCAGGACATCTACGGGCATGAAGGTGTACGGGCGATGCTGGCAAATGCCGGGACGCAGATGTTTGCGGCGTCCGAAGATTCAGAGGTGCGCGAACACGTGTCCAGGTCCATCGGTGACAAAACTGTCATGAGCAAGTCGAAGTCTCGGGCGCTTGGTAAAATGGAAATGGGCAGCATATCGGAACGCGAGGAAGGCATTCGCCTGCTCCGGCCCGAACACGTTGGCAGACTGCCTGAAAATGAGGTTGTTCTGATCCGCGAGGGCAAGATGCCGGTGATTGCAAACAAGATCCGATACTTCGAAGATCCGTATTTCATGCAGTTTTTGGGCGGCGATAGTCCGAAGATCAAAGGCACACACCTCGATCTTGCTGCAGATCAAGCCAGGGACACAGCAAAGGCGTTGGCTGAAGCGAAACCGGCCCCTGCCCCGGTAAAAGAGGTTTCGGAAAAAGATCAGGAACTTCAGGCGGCATTTGATGCGCAGCGCACAGTCGCAAAGCGGAAAAGCCGGTCAGCGAAGGATATGGCGATGGAGAAAATGAGAGCCAAACGGCCACCAAGCAGACCTCCGCTGCTTTTGTAGCACTGGGCCTCAGAGACGGCAGTAGCGCGTCGAAACCAGACCTTGCATAGTCGAGCGGATGGCCCAAAAGTTGCTCTCAACCAAGTGACGAACATGGTGCGGTGCGGTCAAGCAAACCTGCCGTTCGCAGTTTCCTACAGAGTCTTTTTTCGGAACCAAGAATTGCTTTAGGATTGCGTAAACTACGTTGGTTCATCACTTTGAGACAAAGTTATCCAAAGCAAGATTGAAAGAGAAATGAATGAAACGCCTGTTTCCATCTCTGCCGGAGAACGCGACACTCGGAAGTGTTTATCAAGCCTTTCCGGACAAACTTTCTCCGCTTTGTGCGTACGAAAGCTTGGTGATGAGGGGAGAGAGCGAACTATCGGTTGCCCAACGTGAATTGATTGCAGCCTATGTCTCGGGCTTGAATGCTTGTGCGTATTGCCATGGCGCACACATCGTTTTCGCCAAAGCCTACGGCATTGAGGTCGAGACAATCGAGGCACTGATGGAAGACCGTGATACGGCACCGGTCGAGGATCATCTCAAACCGTTACTGGCATACATTGAAAAGCTCACCGTCTCGCCATCACGAATGACGGAAGCCGACGCAAAAGCGGTCTACGCCGCAGGCTGGTCAGAGCGCGCGCTGTTCGATGCTATCCAGGTCTGTGGTGTCTTTAATCTCGTGAATCGCTTCATAGAAGGAACAGGTGTCCAAAGCCCTGGCACCGACCCAAGAGAAGCGGACGAAGCCACTTTAAACCGATGCCGCAGTGACAGCTTCTATACCGATTTCGGAAGAGAGAACGGTCTCGACATCCCTTGAATTGATGTTGTTCTTACGTTCGAACGACGACAAAAAGCTGGTCCGACAAAACGGCAGATGCGTCCTTCGCTCTCGAGGTCAAATCATTCGTCGGATCAAGTCGGCGCATTCAGTTATTTTGGTAGATCCATGTTCAAGCCTCGATGATCCCTCCGGCTTTTCGTAGATAACCCAATTTCTGATAAGGTTTTGGGGACATGTGGTCTTTGTAAGGGGGAGTGAGTTGCTTAAATTTGACGCTGAAACAACGAAGTTACTTGAAATCGCCTATCAGGGAGCAGAATTGACGCGGCGAAGACAGGCTTCATTTGATGCGCTGTGCCCTGCTCCCGGTGAAACCATTTTGGACATCGGATGTGGCAACGGGATGTTAACAGCAGAGTTGGCTCGCGCAGTTGGCTCGGATGGTCATGTCATCGGGATCGACCCAAGCGCTGACATGACAGCAGCCGCAAGAGAACGATGCAGCGACTACGCAAACGTGGAGTTTCGTGCTGGGGCGGCAAATAGCTTGCCCGTTGAGGATGAGAGAGCTGACAAGGCCGTCTCGGTACAGGTCTTTGAGTACATCGAAGACGTAGACGGTGCATTGGCTGACACGCTGCGGTGCGTTAAACCCGGCGGGCGCCTCGTCATCAGCGATTTACACTTTGGCAGCTTGATTTGGTTCAGCGACGAGCCCGACAGAATGCAAAAGATGCTGACATCCTGGAACCAGCACTTTGTGAGTGGTTCCCTCCCGGAAAGACTGCCCGCACTGATAAAGGCTCGCGGCGACAATGTGGAAGATGTCTTGTCGTTCACAATGACAGATCACCGGCTAAAGCCCGATGGTCTCGCAATCATGATGATGCACCTTATCAAGCAATACGCTGTTGCAAACGACCAGTTTGATCCCGTTGTTGCGCAATCGTGGTTTGACGAGCAGCTCAACCTTGCAAAAGTTGGGCGCTTCTTTTTCTCCATGACCCAATTTATCGTCGTGGTGCGTAAAAAGGGTTGATCGTTCTACAATGCGCCACTTGACCTCGGCCGTGCGCGCTAAACCATCGTTATCGAGCAAAGTTTGTGGCTGGCAACTGTTTACTGTCGCGACTCGAATGCCAAGAGTTTATGGCCGCCTCGCAATCAGTGTTGCAAAGACCTGATAGCCAAAAAGTATCCCCTCTCTTGCTCGACGGCGATACTCGGCGATTAATCCATTGTGCAGATCCTCCCCAATTTCACCGCTTTTCATCAGCACTTTTCCAGCCTCTTCGACCCAGGGGAGCATTTGGTCATTGTCCAGAACACTTCTACTTTGAAGGCTGAAGTCTTCGACTGTGAATCCCGCATTTGAGGCCAGGCCGCGCAACTTGGCGACAACAAATGGGTCGGTGACAAACTCGTTCACAAATATCTTGGCGCAGGCGTCCAGAGGATCGTTTGACAAGTTTCCCAGGGACGCTTTCGAAAAGTCAGCGTCACACACCACGAGACACCCTCCCGACCTTAGAACACGCCTCGCCTCGGTCAAAAGCGGCGCCGGGTCTGCCACATGGGTAAGCACCGTGTGCATTATCACGTTATCAACTGAGCCATCATCCAGGGGCAGCGACGCTCCTCCTGCGACCTCAAACTCCACATTGTCGTAGCCCCCGACCCGCGCTCTTGCTTCGGTCACAAAGCCGACAGACGGCTCGAAACCAATGACACGCGCGGGGTTGACCTTCTCCGCAATGCGGCGCGTGACGGCTCCTGCACCGCATCCGACTTCAATGGTTAGACTACCTTCGGCAAACTCAAGTTTGGCCAGATACTTTGAAACGATCTTTTCCATTGTGGGATCGGACTGACGCGCGTCCATCGAGTCGGCAAACGCGGAAATGAACTCCGCACCCGCAGCATCTACATCTTGAAACGGATCAGCCATCCCAACCACCCTCGAATAGCGCTCAGTATTTTCTACCGAAAACCCTAGCATTACCTGAACCAAGAACAAGACGTGCCGAAATGGGTGCGCACCACCTCATCGCCCACATTATGTCGGGGCCTGATCGGCGCCGCAAAGTAGGACTATTGCGAGTGCAACACTACCGCTTCGGTGATCTTGTGAGCACGGTAGATACGGTGCGCGTTCTTCGGCTTCTTGTGATCGCAATTGCACTCAGAATTAGCGCACAAGCCCAGGCCTGAGGTAATGAGATGGCCTCGTCAAAGGCCAGAAATCCCACGGCAAACATTGTGGGTAATTCGATGCTTCCGACGACCGCAGTTTGGGAAGTCCCAATGACCGGCGAGCAGATTGTGTAGATAAGCTGGGGCACCAGAGCGGTTACAAGTCCGATACCCACAATGAGAAGCCAATCGGATTGATCCCTTGGGAGAAGCTCTCCAACCTCTGCACCGAGAATGAGCGGCGCGAGGCCCAATACAGACCCCAGAGAAACTGATGCGATGCGGGCCAAGGGCGCAATCCGGGATAACCTGTGCACCAGGACGCAAATTCCGAAACCAAACCCGAAAGGAGCGGCAAGTGATATCAGCAGCGTTGGTAGATGCGCCACAGGAACTGACGCGGGCGAGCCAGCAATGACAGCGGCGACCACAATCAGACCAGCAGCTGACAAGGCGCGCCGCGTCGGTGCATCGGCAAACACAGCCCAGGCAATGACCAGTGTGAACACCGGATAGGTCATGTAAAGCACGCCGACTGTCGACGCAGGCAACTTCTCCAGCGCCGTTACATATCCGATCCAACCAAGTCCCATCACCGCTCCGGCTGACAGGCCCCAAGTGATCTCTCGCCATTCATGTCGGTGCCGGATGAGGACGGGAAGCAGAAGAAGCGCTGCAACAATGTAGCGATAGAATGCCACAGCATAGGGTGCTACACCCTGCTCGGTTAGACTGCGGCTGAAGTAGGGAACCAATCCGAAACAGATCGAAGCAATAAGAACGCCTATTACCGCAACTGCGTGGGGGATGGACGGTCGATCTTTAGCAGATGTATTTGCCATAGTCTGGAGCTAACACGCATTTGCGATTTCGTCTCAAGAGATTCGACAAACGACGGATTTGTTGCGCTCTACGAAACAGCAAAGTCTCCTTGTAAACGTCCGCTGCGGGCTGCGACCAGCCAATTATGCAAACAGCAGAGAACGACTGCATCGAGCCCATCCCGTGAATTTGATTTTCATGCTGTGTGCGGTCGCAGCGCTAATTTTGCTGCAATGGCGTAGAAATCCGTGATGCAGTGCGGCGTCACTTTCGACCATTCGTACATAACGCAGCAATCTTGAAGCCAAGAAAGCCGTACAATCCACCCATCGCTGACAGACCATAATCCCGATAAAAGCCAGGCCTGGTCTTGGCCCCGTTTTTTGGTCCGGGTGTCATGCGACCTTTCGGGTTTCTTTCAGTTGGGCTGCAAATTCGGTCGGCGTCAAGTTTCCGAGCGATGAATGCGGTATCTATCGTTCTGCGAGCACGCGCAGCTATTAAAGCCCGAGTACAGCTCGGACTCAGGTCGACTCAGTGCATTCGCGGCGTTTTCCATTTAAAATACAACGGGACAACAGCCGTTCAAACCAACAGTAAAATCCAAGTGTCAGTACGGTGCTGATGTCTGGGTTTGGCGGGGGGATTGGAGGAAAAACTATGCCAAGAGTCCAACTTCCCGCTGTCACCCCGAAACGAAGAACCTGGAACAAGGGTCGGATCATTGGCCAGAAACGTCCGCTCATGCCAAAACAGGTCTGGGCGATCCGCGCGCGGCTCGAACTGGCCCGGAACCTGCGCGATCTTGCGCTGTTCAACGTGGCGATCGATAGCAAGCTTCGTGGATGTGATTTGGTGAAACTGGCCGTCACCGACCTGGTCAGGGATGATCGCGTTCGCGAAAGGGTATCCGTGATCCAAAGCAAAACCAAACGACCCGTTCAGTTCGAACTCTCTGAAAACACACGGGATACGATTACCGCGTGGATCAAGTCGCCGGAAATGATTGGGTGCCGGTTCATGTTTCCCAGTCGGTTTCACGACCGCCCTCATATCTCAACGCGCCAATACGGCCGGCTTCTGCGGGATTGGGTAGCCGCGATTGGACTGGATCCCAGCGGATACGGCACCCACTCCCTGCGCCGGACCAAAGTGGCGGAGATTTACCGGAAAACCGGAAACCTACGTGCGGTTCAGCTCTTGCTCGGTCACACGAAGGTCGACAGTACAGTACGGTATTTGGGCGTCGAACTTGAAGATGCGCTGAGCATCGCAGAGCAAATCGACATCTGAACCACGTTGGCGGGCGGTACGTGCCGTTCGTCAATCCGGGCCGGACCCACATTCGCGCCGCAGCAGCGGTTCGGATTGAGCCCAGAATAACGAATGCTGCGAGAGGTACGAACGGGTGCGATGTGGTGTACAGAGCTGACATTGCCACTCCGACGCCAACCTATACCCATCTGCTAGGGCATGCAAAGTACGGGAACCTTTGAGAAAAAATACAACATCCTTTTCCCAATAGATTTCGTTCAATTATGCACGGCCTACAGCCTTGGAACCGCTGGTAATGGTGCATTGGCGTCTTCTCGGTCTCAATGTGCTGACACTTTGAGCAAGTCAAATATCACTCAAACGCTACGGGTTGGCCTGTCTTGATCTCGCTTCTGCCGCGTTGGGTATTCGGTGATCCGAGCCTTGCGGTTTCACGGTAACAGATGAGATGAAGGGACAGTAAAGTGTGCTGAAAGAGATACGGTCAAGATCCGCATCAGACGACAAAGCGAACATTGCGCCAATCGGACAATTCGATTGACTTTGGGCAGGCTAGGAACCATAAAAGCGCATTGGCGAAATCAAATCGTCGTCGCAGTGCTGCCGACTTCGATTCAGCTAATGGCCTTCAGTAGAATCGTAGCATGTAACCCCCGCCAACTGGGTGACGAGGGTGCACGAAGTTCAGTAGCCGTGGGTATCGACCACGGTATGAAGGACTCTCCCTGCGCACAGAGACGGGTGGGAATGCAACCGGCCATTCAATTGTCAATTGGACACGTGCGTCGAAATCACCCCGGGTAAGTAGAATCCAGGATATCGACCACCCTCCCAATGCAGGAAGGACATTCTGTGAACCATAAGTCTCTTGACGAAAATCTGGGAAAATTGCTCAAAGCTGAGCGCGCCCATCGAATATCTACAGTAATAAAACGGATTGTCGTGGCCAGCGTTGTCGTTGCGGCAATCGCTATTATCGTTTTTCGATAATGCGTAAGAAGGGTTCTAGAAAAATGCGTCAAAAATCACAGGCAGCGGTCCCTGCTCTTGAACAGCGGGTCTTCCAGGATCGCAGCGTTCGCGAAACGCGAGGTGCAGACGTTTCTGAGATTACTGAAGAAGAATTCGGAAAGTACTGGATAAAAGCTGGCGTATTGAGCGGCACTTGCGTCGCCCGTGCGTTCCCCAAGCCACCTGCCAAAACGCAGGCAATGATTGCCAACGCTTCCGGAGACACTCCGGCACAGGCAATTGAAGCATTAAAAGTATTGCTCAAAGGCAGAGATAGACGGCGCAGCACCGAGCGCCGGATAGAAAAAAATTCAGGAACGTTTGTACCGAGTGAAAGTGAATACATCGAAGCTCTACGTCAAATCAGGTTATCGACTGCTCAGATCACGATGCTGAAATCGATCTCAATCGCAGGCAAGGAAGGAATTACAGTCGGACAACTGGCGAGTGTTGGCGGCTACAGATCCCGCGAAGCAGCCATAAAGGTCTTTAAGAAAGCGGGGTTTCTGATCGCGGAATACCTAGAATTGGATGTTTCCGAAGCTAAGGAAGGCTACAACGATGGTGAAGCACAGGTGCTTGCCTTCTCTCACATCGGAAGCGAAGACGAGCCAGCGAAGTGGATCATGCATAGAGAACTAAGCAACGCAGTTCGCGCGGTTTTGTGATCCCGAATTTTACTTGCCCTGCACCGTGAGAGCAAACCCGGAACAACGCTCAAAAGGTACCTAAGATTTATGCTTGAGAAGAAAAGTTATCCACTCTCCTTGATCTACGTCCCGATAAAACGAACAAAAACCCTTAATCAAGCCAAGGTTCTGGCATTGGCAGAAGACATCTTGATAAACGGGCAGAAGACACCGATCCAGTTGCGGATTGATAACAAGCGATTTGTCTTGATCCAGGGCCTCCACCGTCTGGAAGCCGTTCGAGCCCTTGGTGAGGATACAATCGAAGCATACCTCGTGCGCGCCAGACTACATTGAAAGCTATGCAGGCTTTGCGTGCGATAACGCCTCAGTAAATGTCAGCAGGCGTTGTCGGCTTTCGTCCCAAAGGTGCAGCCGCGCGCAATGCAGGCTTTCATAGAGTGTAATGCGCTGACATTCGGCGAGTTCACCGTGATCGCACAGCACTTCGTCAAGCCGGTAAAATGGTATCCGGCTGGCCATGTGGTGAACATGGTGCACACCTACATTCGCAGTGAACCAGCGCAGAGGACCAGGTAGGGCATAATGAGAGCTGCCATAGAATGCTGCATGCTGTAGTTTCCACTGCTCTTCGTGTTCCCAGGTTGTGTGCTCGAATTGATGCTGGATGTAGAAAAGCCAGACACCGATTGAAGCAGCTAAAAACATAGTGGGGAGAAACACAAACAACAGTGCATCCACACCTCCGACCCAATAGACCCCACCCAAAACAGTAGCTATCACAACGTTTGTCGCCATTGCGCTTAGCCAATATCGCCAACCAGCATGCATTAATCCGACGGGCAGACGGTATAGGATAAAAAACGTATAGATTGGGACGACGCCAAACATGAACAATGGGTGTCGAACCAGGCGATACAAGGCACGTCCGATCCACTTGCGGTTCACATATTCGTCGACAGTCAAAGTCGGTAGGTCTCCGATGCCGCGCCGATCCAGATTACCGGTTGAAGAATGGTGAATTGCATGGGTTTGGCGCCAGACATCATATGGTGTGAGCGCCAGAACACCCAGAAACCGGCCAGTCCAATTACAAAGTACACGGCTTTTGAAAAACGCCCCATGACCACAATCGTGCATGATTATGAACAGGCGGACCAGGAAGGCGGCATTCAATATTGCCAGCGAAGCGGAGATCCAGACACTAATGGACAATGCATGCCACGCAGCGCCCCATAGCGCGACAAAAGGTACGACAGTGATTGTCAGTTCGAAAACACTGCGTCCAGTGTTCGGTGAGCGGTATTGTGCGAGAACTCTGGTCCAATCCTGAGGTTGCAACCTGTTGGCCCTCCGATCTCTCATCGGACCCAAACGACCGAACGGGCACCCACCAGGGTGCCCGTAAGACGTTCAGGCCAGCGCCAGGTTAGCGGCGTTATCGCGCCCGTCACGACCAGTTTCCAAATCAAACGTGACCTTCTGGCCATCTTTCAATTCACTGATGCCGGACCGTTCAAGCGCCGAAATATGTACGAATATGTCGTTCTTGCCATTTTCAGGTTCTATAAAGCCGAAGCCTTTGGTTGAATTGAACCATTTCACGGTGCCATTTGCCATGGTGTAAGTCTCCTAATATCAGCCGCCCGCACTATTGCGACGGCTCGGCGCGGTCGGTCTGAATCGAAAGACTGAACGCCGATTTTGGGAGACAGCAGGTCGAAAAAGAAAAACGTTAGCCCAGTATAGATGGGCTGCTGAGGAGCATCAAACAAGCCTTGATCCCCCGAAGAGTTGCACGATCTTGAAAAGATTATGCTAACCGATGGGCTGGTAAGGAAAATCAGGGTGAAGAGGTCTTATACACCAATAACATCGCCTGAAACATGCTCAAACTTGGGCGGCTGCACTGTTGTCAGAAATTAACGACGCCGAGCTAACCCAGGACTAACCGACACACCATTTCGCCACGCGCTCAGTCCTTTGCAGCGCCGACAAATCCGCTCCCCAAACCCTTCGCTCCAGAATGGAGTTCTGCAACGTAGGCATGCGCGTTCTTGCGGCACGTCATTTAGGGCGCGTTCCAAGATCGCTTCTGTATCGATGTCGGGTTCTTTCATCAGTTTATAACCTTGGTTTCCGATTGGGTTATTCAGTTGCTCTATAAGAAAGAGCTGAGAAAAAGGTCTCCCATTGCTTGGAGGTTGTACAGGAAATGCCAGGTTCAAACGAACACGAGGGGTCGCCTGCAATCCGAAGAATGATTAAAGGCACGGATGGGCATACCTTCATTCTCAGCTATTTGGATTGTGAGGGTGTCCAGGAAGTCGCCTCCGCATGTTGGGCGTTTGAATCCTTGATCCGACAATCCGCCGGGCGACTCTGAAATATCCGATCTCGAGTAAAGGTGTCGAAGTCGAGTCTCGGACACACCATCAGCTTCCATGATCAATTGCACCATCGGATCGGCCAGAAGTTGATCCAGTAAAAACTTCGAAAACTCTTTCTTGGTCAATTTGTCCTGTGCACGTGCACTGTCGAGATCAGCCAGAGAAACGGTCAAGGTTCGCGCCAACCCGGGATGGGTATCACGGGGGTGCAGGTAAACCAATACCGAGGCTTTCCAGGCTTCTGGGTCAAAATAGTCAGGCGGTGCGGAAAGCTCGGTTTCTATTTCGTATTCACCAGCCGGAAGCATTTCGTCAAAGCCTGGGAATGTGAACGGTCGGGAGAAGACTGCGGTGGTCTTACTGGTTATCTGGTCCATTTGCGTAGGTCTCCTTGGCTGATACTGCTCGTTCGGAGACGTATACAAGGACAAGTCACCCACTCCCGGCAGGGTCTTATGAACTTTGAGGCTTGGGCTTTGGTTTTTCGGGGCCGACGTCAGGTTCCTCGGGAGCCAGTTCTTTTTTTGGCTTGTCCGCATGATTGGCCTTCAGCGCGGCATCCGCTCTGGTCGTCAGGTCTTTGAAAGACATGCTTTCGATCCTTTGATTGTCCGCAATACTTTCATGCCCAGGATGAGCATGAAAACCAAATGCGGCTACTTCCAATATAGTGATTGAGGTCTCAAATTACTACGTTATGCCGCAGAATAAGACCTTTGCTGAGGCCCGGATCAATTACGTTGCGGCCCGACTGTGGTACCTTCAATTCGGGGATGGACGAGCAGTGTTTGCAGCGATGCATTCCGTCAGAATTTTCTCCCTACGGACTATCTTTGCAACATCGGGCGCAGCCATACTGCGCGTGAGTGCGCTGTACTTCATATGCAATGTCATCTCGTCACCAGCGCGAAGCGGGGAATTGGTGGTTTCAATGACGATATGATCGCTGGTGGCTCCAAAGAAGGTGACGCCAGCGGGAAAGGTAAGACCGGCCGCATCGGTGTCCTGGAGTCCAATGGCAAGGATCGACCGAGTATTCGAGGGTATGTCTGTGGCCATGCACACCATAGAAAGCACTGGATTTTGTTTTGTTATGACCTTGGTTTCGATTACTTCCACCAAAAGCTTGAAAGCATCTGTATAAAGACCGTCGATCGGGTGCCCTGATATGGGATCGGTACCCAGCAGGATGGCCTCACCCAGACGCAGGTTGTTGATTTGACCGGTCGTCTCTTTGCCAAGTGCCCAAGGTAAGTTGGCAGAGCCACCGCCTGATACAGTTCAAGAATGGATCCACCTGTGCGCTCAGTGTCGACGGCAAGCGAAGAAAGCCTGGTCATTGCTTCCGGAGTGGGTGCCACACAACTCAGACAGGCGAAATTTGTAGCAATCCCCTTCAGAGAGACACCTTCCGTTTTAAGGATTTGAGACACAGTATCTTCAAGGTGTTCAGGCAGGATTCCTTCCCGCATATCACCCATTTCCACCACCACAATTATATTGTGAATAGCGTTCTTTCGCCGCGCCTCTGTGGCTAGGCCTGCGATGATATCCATCTCTGTGTTGAAGCTGTCATCGCAATTATCAACAACTTGTTCGACCTGGCTCAACATGGGGGTTCGGATCAACGATATGGGGCATAAGATCCCAGAATTGCGCAACCGCACGACATTGCTGATCCGCGCGTCCGCCAGTCCAGTCACGCCACCTTCAAGCATGGCATTCGCAATCTCAGGATGACCGCATACGGCTTTTGTCACACCTGTGACGGTGATCCCGTGCGGCTTAAGGCGATTAACAAGGCATCGGGTATTGTGACGAATTTTGCTCAGATCAACAGTGATGCGCGGCGCGGTCATTCCCTCGGCGCTACAGGTATAGGCTGCAAGCGGGGAAATGCAGAAAGAACCATGTTCACCAGGTTCGATGAAGGCCGATTCAATGCGTCAGTGATTGGAAGATACAATCTGCAATTATAGTCTGTGATGGCCTTTGTAATTTCAGTCTCGTTCATTCCCTCGTGGTTGATCGTCATGCCAATCACCTCTGTGTCCGCAAAAGCCTCGATCAGGGTTATCTCGTCGCAGGGATCGGGCATGGCCATGTTTGGGAAGTCGCATCGACGTTCTCGGTTGGGCGCGTGTTGAAGAATTACCGCGTGTGGTTGACTGCCTCGCAGAATGAATGCGGATGTACAAAAGGCCGGATGGCTGAGGGCGCCCTGTCCTTCGATCACTATGACATCCGGGCGCTCACCTTTGGATGCAGCAACAACAGCGCGTTCAAGCTCTCCACAGCAAAATTGCGGCGGTACCGAGTCCATCGCGACACCATATTTGGCACCCTGCATCAACCCTGTCTGGCCGGTTCCAACCAAAACTGTTTTGATTCCATGTGCATTAAGTGCGCTTGTCAGAATAGTCGCGGTTGTACGCTTTCCAATTGCACAGTCGGTGCCGAACACCGCGATGCGGATCGATTTGACGTCGCTGACACTTCCATCAAAAAGGCGCAGGTCGCTATTGGGTCGCGGCTTGCGAATGTCACGTATGGTCACGCCCTGAATTTTGGCAAATTCTGCGAGTTCCTGATCATCACTAAGAAACTCATGAAGCCCACTGACAACATTCATGCCGAACGCCATCGCTTCCACTACGACTTCGCGATCCTTCAGTGACATCCTTCCGCTTGCTGGTGCCATGCCATAGATAAAGGTATCAGGGATCGTAGATTCATGAGCAACGGCAGCTTCGAGATCATTGCAGATAGGAATATTATTGGCGACGTCGTCGAGGACGTGGCCACTGTCACATCCAGCATGCTTACTGTCGATCACCGAAAGAACACGATAAGCTTGTGAATGCCGGACGAGACCGTTTGCAGTTTTGCCATCTATCTTCGCGAAATTCCCTTCGCAATACACGATTGCCGTCGGTGTTTTTGTCACTAATGTCTTGCGGTTAAGCTCCGGAAAAACAGCGTGTTCAGGGGGTTGCGTTTGCGCATCGCTGGCAATGAACTTTTTAGCCGCTGGCACAATGGGTGCGGGTTTCATATCAATTCCTTTTGGACTGTGAAACGCGCCGTTCATGCTAAGAACTGACGCAAGTAGTGAAGTTTCGAAGAGAGTGCTCTCCGCTGGAAACCTCAGTCGTTCAGAACGCACAGCCCTTCCGACCGGTGATAATTACTGTGGCATGCCCATTTGTTGCCCGACCGGTCTAGGTGGGCATTTGCAGGCAGCTCGATTGCACTGCAGCGATCACCTAAGGCTTCGTAACCACGTTCGCATTTCCAGCCAACTCCGTGGGCGGCGTCATCGAAGAAAGCATTTTCGGGTACGATTACGGCATCACACCGTCCGTCTTGCTCAAAAAACCCACGCTCGCACGTCCACGGACGTCCGCGGGTTGATGCGTTCAGGAAGGCATTTTCTGGCACCGCGACTTCCGCGCATGCATCTCCGTTGATCTCATAGCCGCGGTTACAAAGCCATACAGATCCATAGGTGCTGTACGTCAAGTAGGCGTTATCCGGCACCAAAATTTCCTGGCAGCTATCGTCAATTCTTGTGTATCCACGCAGACACCGCCATCTTTCACCTGACGGATCGAGATATCCGCCCTCAGGCACAATGACTTCAGTGCATGAGGTGCCGCCAACTTCAACAAAGCCATGCAAACATGCCCACCCTGAGCCATAGGTTCTGTTTGTGGGATAGGCATTTTCAGGGACAGTAATGGCAATGCATCCGTCACCATCCAACCGGTAGGACAAATCGCATTCCCAGCCCACGCCATACTTTTTGGCATGCGCGTTTTCTGGGATGGAAACAGTTTCGGCCATCACAAAATTTGACGGGGTGGGAGAAGCCAACAAAACGCTGAAAACAACAGCAAACAGCGAAGTCATGAAGCAAGTGCGAGACCGGAGGTGTTTTTTCTGGATGGCCGTGGCGCCGATAGGGTTGCGCGAAAGTTGAGTGGCTAGGTTACGATCCATCCACATTCAGCCCCTCGATGCAGGCCTGCGCCAGTTCCTTGTTTGGGGATTGAGAGCCGGGTACCGTTGCCCAGCCAGCCTCCATTACAGCGTCCTTCCGTTTGAAAGTAGCCGCCTCTTTGATTGTTGCGATTTTTACAGCGCGTTGGGTGTCGGTTCGTGCCATGTCGACGCAGACCGGAACCAACGCTGCGATAACGCTGTCACGGGACATGGCGTTGGCCATCTTGTCCGCGCTACTGCCGGTCATCCATCCACCCCAAGAAAATCCTACTATGCCTACGAAAATCCCTCCGATCAGGGCGCCGTAGATTCCGGGTTTAAGCCATTTGGGCGTGTTCAAATTTTTTCCTCCTGCGGGGAAAGCGCCGCCTCGCTGTCAATATTTGGTGTGACCAAAGTTTGGTCGTGCTTGAGCGTTTGGTCGTGCTTGAGCGCCAGTTCGAAATCTTTTGGGTCGATGGGACGCATTTCAGTGCAGCCTGGCTTGCCGCCTTTGTTCTGGACTGTCAGGTAGGTTCCGGTTCGTCGATATGCCTCGAAGCTCAGGCCTTGTAGAAGTTCTTCTTCAACAACAACTTCGTATTCGCCTGCAGGGAGTTCATCCGGGTAGCCGGACAAAGAAAACGGATTTGAAAACGTCACCAAAGAACTAGACGATCTTGTGCTCACCTTATCCCTCCATGAAATTTTGTGGATCTTCCCGGCGCAGTCTGCCGCAAAACACCGTAGGGCGGCGTGACTGTGGGACTGGTGCTGAGATTTAAGATAATGTGGAAACGGCAGACATGCGCTGATCGATGTTAGCCTTTGGCCAATTGCCTGGAATTTTGTTGGAATTTCCTGTGCGACACGCGCAGAACGGACAAGTATCACCGGTTCTTTACTAACCTGCGTCAGTGCTAAGGTGCCCGAATTCCGACAAGGTGGTGTGTGTTGGCGGGATGTTTGCTGGCGTGTATTTAACTAGTATTTGAGAAGCGCGGGAAATACAGCACCGCAATTGGACTGTATTTATCTTGCGCTTCTTTTTTAGTGAATGCGGTGCCGGGCAATTCCCGATCTGTCATAGCAAATGGATTTCCTGACCAGATAATCTCTGTCGACAGCTCGCTACCGCAAAAGGGGCGTCTCTTTTACTTCATAAATGGCCCGGCCTGATCCAGGTAAGTTGGGTCAAAACCGGCCAACGTCACCAATCCGTCATAGTCATCAAATGTGACCTGCCCGGATTGAAAAGTAACCAACCCCTCCTCCCGCAGTTGCCGCAGAACACGATTTACATGCACAGCACTCAATCCAAGCGCATCGGCAAGGTGGTATTGTGTCAGTGGGCATAGGTATCCCGCCTTGCTTGCTATCCCGACCTGGGTCAGCCTTACCCCAAGTTCCAACAGAAAATGCGCCATGCGCTCGCCCGCATCCCGGCGCCCGATGTTGACCAGATGTTCAACCACCATCGCCTCATCTCGGGATACAGCCCAAAGAATTGCCGTCGCGAGGCGAGGTGTTTGCGCAAATGCTTCCAGAAGATCTCCCACTCCAACTTCTATGGCCTGAATTTCCATCAACGGTTCAATGCTGTGGTCAGACGTGTGCAGCAAAACGCTACGCAACCCGAGAAAGTCACCTGGAATTTGGAAGTCGACTATCTGACGCGTCCCATCAGTCTGGGTTTTGTACGAACAAACCCAGCCCGATGCCAGAATGTAGGCGGCCTGCTCAGATTGTCCCTGATGTACGAGATCACGTCCCGCTACAAAGGTTCTGCGACGCTTGTGCAGACGCTCTAAGACCGCAAGTTCAACTTCAGAAAGGGCGACGAAGTTCGAGAGCTTTCGGGTGAGCGGACTGTTCTCAATGTTGACCAAAATTTTCATCCTTCATCGAAAAGCCGTCCGCGAAGCAATTCGACGCGAGAACTGCTTTCGATCAGTTAAGTATACAGCACTCTATGCCAGAATGGCGCAATTCCCCGTAACGCTTCCGCGCCCGGACGCCTGTTAAAAAGGACCTCTACCATGGCCGACCAGGAAGACTACTCAGGAATGGCCGCTCTCTCAATTTGTGAAGCGCTTTTGCTTGCAATGAATGATCGTGATCTCCTCCCTGAACATGAGATCGTGGGGCTTCTTCGTGACGCCGCCGCCGCCCACGAGTCGGCGACCGGCAATAACGATGAAATGGAAATGCACCGGGCCGCCGCTGCTTTGATAAACCAGGTTATTGCCTCGGGTTACCGGGTTCGGAAATAGAGTAATTCCCTGTTGGAAAGGCGAGATTCCCCTCATCTAGTAGCAAAACAATGAACAGAAGAACTGTTGCTGCCTTGTTCCTGATCGTAAGCGGTGCGTGACGGTCACCTTCCAGCCCTGCGGCTGATCTGAGATTCCGCCTTGTAGTGATTTTGCGAGGTGAGTTTCTCCATGGAGAGTACAAGAGAGTATCTCATTGGGCTTGGCGTTATCTTCTCAGCTGATGGGAGGCGGCGTTGGCCGGATGCTTTGAAGGCGCGGATTGTGGCGGAGACGCTGCTGCCGGGTGCGACAGTGAATGATGTTGCTGCCAAGTATGGCCTGAAGGCGAACCATGTCTCGTCGTGGCGGCGGATGGCCAAAGACGGTGATCTTGTTCTTCCGGTTTTGGAGGAGGAAGCTGCGTTTGCGCCGCTGGTGGTTTTTGAAGATCCGCCTTCGCCACCGGCCCCGGATGTCGCGCAGCCCATCGAGATCGCGGCTGGAGACATCCTGATCAAGCTGGATGGGGCGACACCGGCGGCGCGGGTTGCTGAGATTGTCCGGGCGCTTGGGGTTGGGTCATGATCTTCCCTTCGAACCGGGTGCGGATCCTGGTGGCGACCAATCCGGTGGACTTTCGTAAAGGCCACGACGGGCTTTCAGCATTGGTGCAATCGGTTCTGCGTAAGGATCCCTTCACAGGAACTGTCTTTGTGTTCCGCTCCAAACGCGCTGACAGGCTCAAGCTGTTGTACTGGGATGGGACGGGTCTCGTAATGGCGTACAAACGGCTGGAAGACACGAGCTTCACCTGGCCCGCCATTCGGGACGGTGCGATGGCGCTGAACCATGCCCAGTTCGAGGCGCTTTTTGCGGGATTGGACTGGCGCAAGGTGAAGGCTTTGGAAAGCCGCCCTCCAGCTGCGGCTGAATGAATCAGAAGGTCGATTGGGCTCTATAAAATTAGGCTTTCGTGCTATGCGATGGCCATGTCTGACGCCGCCGACGACCTTGATTTGAGCCTGCTGCCGCCCGTCTATCGTGCGGCTTTTGAAGCGTTGCAGGTTCAGGCCGCACGAGCAACTGAGCTTGAAGAGATCAACAAACGGCTTGAGCATCTGGTGGCGGAACTGAACCATGCGGTGCATGGCAAGAAGTCCGAGAAGCTGGATGAGGATGAGCGGCAGCTCTTGTTTGAAGAACTCGAAGCTGCTGTCGCCGAGGTACAGGAGCGCAAAGACACCCAGGCTCCCGGCGAAGATGCTCCAAAACGTAAACCGGTGGCGCGGCGGAATCTGGGCCATCTGCCAGAGCATCTGGAGCGCATCGAACAAGTCGTCGAACCCGACAACCTGACTTGCCCCTGCGGATGCGGACAAATGCACAAGATCGGCGAGGACCGATCCGAACGGCTGGATATCGTGCCCGCGCGCTTGCGTGTGATCGTAACGGTACGCCCCAAATACGCCTGCCGCCATTGCACTGACGGCGTGGCCCAGGCTCCGGTGCCAGCGCGCCTGATCGAAAGGGCGCTGCCAACAGAAGGCACCATCGCGCATGTGCTGGTGTCAAAATATGCGGATCACTGTCCGCTTTACAGGCAATCCCAAATCCTGGGCCGTGCTGGTATCGACATTCACCGCTCAACGCTGGCCGATTGGGTCGGCAAAGCGGCCTTCCATCTGGGCCCGGTCGTGGACCGGCTGGCCGAGCATCTCAGGGCCTCCACGAAGCTCTTCATGGACGAAACGACAGCCCCGATCCTCGACCCCGGTCGCAAGAAGACCAAAACCGGATACCTTTGGGCACTGGCGCGTGATGATCGGAATTGGGGTGGTGACGATCCGCCCGGCGTCGTGTTCTTCTATGCCCCCGACCGACGAGGCGAGAACGCGGAAAAGTTCCTCACAGGCTTCGACGGCATCCTGCAACTGGACGGCTACCCCGGATACAATCGCCTGACCCGCACCACGCGCAAGGGCGGCGAGCCCATCGTCGTGGCCCATTGCTGGGCGCACGCCCGCCGCAAGCTCAAGGAAATCCACGACCGCGACAAGTCCGAGATCGCCGCCGAAGGCCTGCGCCAGATCGCCGAAATCTATGCTATCGAAAAAGACATCCGAGGCACATCCCCCGGCCAGCGTCTCTCGGCACGCAAGACCCGATCTGCGCCCCTGGTCGCTGCCTTCGGCGACTGGCTGCAAACTCAGCGCATCCGCGTCTCGGCCAAGTCTCGCCTCGGGGAAAAACTGGCATATATCCACCGTCACTGGGATGGCCTGCAAACCTTCCTCACCGATGGGCGCGTCGAGATCGACAGCAACAATGTCGAGAATCTGATCCGCCCGATTGCCCTAAATCGCAAAAATGCACTATTTGCAGGCCATGACGAAGGTGGCAAAGCCTGGGGTCGCATAGCCTCCCTGATCGAAACCGCCAAAATCAACGGTGTCGAACCCTTCGCATATCTCAAGGCCACGCTCGAAGCCATCGCAACTGGCCACCCCAAAAATAAGATCGACAACCTGCTGCCGTGGAACTTCAAGCCGTCAAGCTGAATAGCAGACGGTCTTCAGCCGCCGCTTACGACCAAGTGCATGAGATCGACAATCTGTTTGTTGCGGGGGCAAGCCTGTTTCCCACGCCCGGCGCGATAAACCCGACCGCTACTCTGGCTGCGTTGGTATTTCGCACGGCAGATTACATTCGCACACACCGATCCGCTTTGTTACCCTAAAGCGCTGCGTGGCGGTTGTGCCCGCCCCATTCCATCGAATGCGTTCAGCAGGTCTTCGAACCAGCGGTGCAGAGCGCTCTCTGGCGGCCAGAAAGCGGTCAGGCTGACAACTCGGGCCCACTGGAATGTTCCGAACAGGATGTAGTCCGAATAATCCGGCGATGCGCCGCCCAGGAATCGGGTTTCGGCGAGAGTTGCCTCTAGCGGGCTCAGCGCTTGCATGGTCGTGTGTCGTGCGGATTCCGGGTCGGCTCCGATCTCTTCGACGCTTTGACCGAATTTGCGCAGGGTTCTTCCCTGATAATAGTCTTTGTCGCAATCCGCCGTCAGGGGAAACTGCTCCGCTATTACGGCGCGAAAGATCAGTGGATGAAGCGTGGTGTCCGCCCAGTGATTTATGAACAGAGAACTGGGCTTGCCTGCTAGGCCACCAAATAGCGGATTGGAGGGATAGGTGTCATCCAGATAGGTTGCGATATCCCAACTGTCTCTAACCCACTGCTCTCCATCGACCAGAACCGGGGCAGTTACACCTCCGGATCGTGCGATCCGTTGCTTTTCGGTTATGTGCCATGGCTCTGAGTCAAAGCTGAGTTGTTTATGTGCCAGTGCCATTCGGCTGCGCCAGCAATACGGACTCAGATGAGCTTTTGGGTTTTCACCGACAACTTCAAATAGCTTTCGTTTGTTTTTGTGCCAGGCCATCTAAAACCGCTGTCTCGTTCTACGGCATTCTAGCACATTGTCAGGAGCGCGAAGATTCAGCCTTAATGTCACTGTACCCTAATTAATCAGATTCTCGTCTGAAATTTTCTAGCGATTTCAATGGTGTTTTGTACCTTTAATTTTCATACTGTACCGTTAATTCCAATACTGTACCCTTAATTGCCAGACTGTCGGATCTGTGGAGAACCTTTCCCGCTTCGACTGCTCGCTTGCAGATATCGCCCCCTACAAAGCAGAGAGCGTCGACTTCTCACCGCAGTACAGCCTGTGAATATGTTGTAATTAAGGGTACAGAAAACGCCGAGAATGCGCCCAATCCGCAGAATCTTGCTAATTAGGGTACAGTGACACTGGTTTTCCGGATCTGTTGTCACTGCCTAGTTATTAGAGACTTTTTCCAAGTCTCCGAGTATCCAACCACTTTCGAGCCAGCCATCGCTTGGTCCATAGAGGCGAAATAGCAGGAAATAGGGTTCAGTTGTTGGAATCCAGTTGCTCTCCATCCCTTCCGGCGCTTCAGGGCCGAAATAGATGTCATAGGACCCGTCTTCGTTGACCTTCATGGATTCGCCTTTACGCGACTCGAGGCCGACACGATCCACATTCCGAATGAAGCTTTTGGTTTCCATTGAATAGACAATGACGGACCAGAACTCATCCGCTGGTGTGTCCGCCGGTACATTCAGCTTGTAGGTCGCATTGTGGTCATACATCTCGCCCTCGCTGTCGCGCAGGCCCGTCAGGTAGAACGTGCCGCCGCCGAGGTTCTTGGGAAGATAGGTAATCCAGAAATAGGTGCCACCTGCCCGGTCATCGACAAGGACCTCGGTGTCTGTCTCATATGGGAAACCGGCCTGAGGCTGACCCTCCGCAAAATCCCAAACCAGCCACTGGTTCTTGAGGTCTCCGTTCTTATCAACCCAAAGCGGCACCGTTGCCAGACCTGGCTCCACGAAATACCGTTGCATGGCGGCATAGGCCAGAACCAAACCCTCATTCATGGCTTTGATCTGACGCTCTGTCGGCTCAAAGGGTTTCCCTTTTTCGATCCCGAGATCTTTGAGGAAATTCACCATGACTTTGTCCTGCGGACGGATCGGGTTGTTCTGAACGTAGTCGTTCAGGTCTTGAAAATAGGTGTGGTTATAGTACGGCAGCGAGTCGTATGGGATCTCCGACGTCTCATGATAGATGGTCGGTGGCGGGTTGTCGGCCTCGGAAAGATAGTAGATCTCAATAGTCTGGGCATACTCTGCCGCATCTGCGTGGGTCGCTCCATTGAAGAGGCGTGGGCGGAACGAGAACCCATATTCGTATGTATCCGTTTCGAACGGCAAATAACCTGCCTCACGCAGTTCATCCAACGACTTTGAACCGTCGTAGTTCGGGGGAAGCAAAAGGTACTTTCCGCCTTTGCCTTCATCGAAACCATCTGGACCAACGTCAGCAATCGGCTGATCCCAGGCATTCACGATGGAGCCAAAATAAAACACGTCATCGGTAGCCGCCGGAACCTCGATCACCAACGGCCCCGGTGCCGAGGTCATGGATGCCCAGGAATAGGCAGTTGTGTCATTTGCGGTCAGAAACCCGTGTTTGGAATCAAACGGTTTGTTGAGGTAAATCACATCATTGTAATCCCCGCCAAGATCCCGCCGGATGCCTTTCAGGAAGTCGATCATCCCTGCGGCGGGCATGCCCCAAATGGCTGTCTGCGTCGCACGTTGCACCATGATTTGGTACTCGATGTCCTCGACCTGTGCAGAACGCGCGAGAATATCACCCGTGTCGTTGAATGTCTGGGCGCTGCCCTGCGTCGCGATTGCCGCGGGGCCCACAAAAGCTGCAAGCGCGAGAGATCGTGCGGTGGATTTCACTGGTTCGAACATCTTGGTTTCTCCCTTATTCCGTGAGCTTCGGAAACGGTCTTGGTTGATTTGAATTTGCACACTGATGATTTTTCAGCTTGTCGCAGTCAGTCCTCAAAGACTTCATGCAAAATGACCCCCGACGCCCCGGTTGGGGCCTTGATCCCAAGATAGGCGGCGATCGTGGGCGCAAGATCAATCGTTTCGACTCGGCGCACTACACGTCTCGGAGTGATACCGGGCTGTGAGACAATGATCGGCACATAGGTGTCGTATGGCCACGGAGCACCATGTGATGATGCAACGTGCAACCCATCAAAGTTGGCAACGAACCAGTGCGGTTCGAAGACAATGAAGATATCCCCCGAACGATCCGGGTGGAAGTTCGCGGCGACAGCCCGGTTGACCAGCGTATCGCCAACCAATCCGTTGCGCAGTTCAGTTGCCCCGACCGCAAACGCGATACCGGGCAGTTTGACGAGTTCTTCCGCGATTGTCCGCTCAACCTCCAGCGGGTCAAGGTCACGCTCTTCGACCAACTTCTTGTTCAGGTACAGATAGGGTTGCGAAAAATTCCGAATGAGATCTTTCGAGGTTCCGAAATCCGCCTTCAGCCGCACGAAACCGGGCTCGGTGTCGACACGGTCAAAATCGAAATACTGTGCTTCAATGCCGATTTCGGCAAGCGAACCCGGTGTTTCGGCCCCGCCATGGTCCGCAGACAAGACGATAAGAACGTCTTCCAGCCCCACCTTTTCATCCAGGAAATTCAGAAACTCACCCAGCCTTTTGTCGAGTTGTTTGAGGTTGTCCTCGGATTCCAGACTGGAGGGGCCGAACATATGGCCAACATAGTCCGTCGATGACAGGCTGATCGCCAGATAGTCCGGGATATCGTCCTGACCGATCTCCTCTGCCTCGACCAGCGATTTGGCGAAATCCAGTGTCAGCGCGTCACCTGCCGGGCTGATGGTCAGAAAGGTCGCGAAATAGGGGTCTTCTTCCGGTCCGCCGAGCGGATCGTCCCCGGCGCCCGGGGTGCCAAATCTATGGGGAAAGGTGATACCGAAACCGCCCAAATCGGTTTCCCATGGCTGATCATCTCGATCCGCAAAGCGGTAGTTTTCTTCCGGCAGCAGCAAGGACCAATACTTGCCCGCATAGGCCTGTACTTTCCCCGACGCATTCCATTCGTCAACCCAGTCCGGGTAATCCTCGCGGTAGTATGTCGATGTGACGAATGCCTTGTCTGACTTTGAGAACCAATAGGCCTGACCAGCATGGCCAGCCATGGAAATCGCGCCACGATCCTTTACGGATACACCAAAGATCTTCGCCTCGGGGCCAAAGTGGAGCGCAATTTCGTCACTGATCGTCGAGGTGATGATCGACCGCGGCGACCGTCCGTCCGTGGTCGCGGCCTTCTGCGTCGGGTCAATCTCGGTTCCTGCGTCTACGCCCGAAGCCCCGATCAGCGGATAGTCTGCATCCTGTACGTTGTAGAATTGATGACCGGTGACGCGATCATACCAAAGGTTTGCGACCATGCCGTGCACGGCGGGATCCGCGCCAGTTGCCAGCGTCGTGTGGCCAACGATTGTTTCGGTATTGGCATGGCGGTGATGCGCGTCCGCATAGTGAACACCGTTCGAGATCAGCCGGAAAAACCCTTCTTCCCCCATGCCCTTGCTGTAGCGTTGGATCATATCACCGCGGAGTTGATCGACGGTCAGTTGCAACACAAGTTTAGGAGCATTTTCGGCCACCAACGGGGTGGCAAACAACCCAAGTGCGACCGGCAGAAACAAACGCGGCATCAGGCACCCTCCATGCAAGTCTTTGCTCAATGTATTACGCAAGTCATTGATTCAATTTATTGCACGTGTAAGCCTTGGGGACGTGTCATTTCACGACAGACCGCTTGTAGAAAGCCCGATTTAATGAACCTTCCGCCAATGATCTCGACCAAATCACTGGGACCGATGCCTCAGATCGTGCGCGAGCACCTCGGCGAGCGCGCGCTGGACAAGGCCTTGTCAGAGTCTGCTCTTTCTTTTGAACAGGTTAACCGGCAGGTCGGTTACATCTCCGAAGCATCGCTTGCGAAGTTCATATCCAATATCGGGCGAGAGGCTGGCACACGGAACATCGGACTTTTGTGGGCACCGAACCTGACTGTTCTCGACTATGGCAGCTGGGGGTTGTTTGTCCTTTCGGGCGCAACTTTGGGAGACGCCCTGAAGCGCGCACGAAGAGTCATGCCCTTACATTCCACTGCAGACCGAACCGCGATCCGGTATGAAAAGGATTTGGCGTTTTACGAATACCGTTTCAGTCTCAAGGGGCATCAAAATTACCCGGACATCGCTTTTTCCGCCCTTGGCTCGATGCTCAGCATCTTTCGCCACTATCTGGGAAGCAACTGGCGTCCGGAGCGTGTTCATTGCGACTTTCCTAAAATCGCGGTTCCCGACGATGCTGAAATCACTTTTGAGTGCCCGGTCCGGTGGAATGCAAAAAGGCTGGAAATCTGTTTACAAAAAAAGCATCTGCAGGTACGGCAGACAGGGAGTACAGGACGACCGACTACACTTGATGCGCTTTTGCGTGAAAGAAAAAGTCAGATTCCCAAAAGCTATCGAGAGATCGTGACGGGTGTCCTGCAGCATCAGATTGACTGCCAGTCCCTTTCCCTCGATCAGGTCGCAAAGGCGCTTGACCTTGGCCCCCGCTCGCTTCAGCGGCGTCTTTTGGCAGAAGGCGAGTCCTTTCGCTCTTTGTCAAACCGGGTCATCATGGGGCGCGCCAAAGAGATGCTGCGAGATGGTAATTTCGCAGTTCAAGACATTGCCGTCGAACTTGGCTATGACAACGCTCAGAATTTTGCGCGTGCTTTCAGAAAATCGATTGGATGTACACCTAGCCACTATGCGGACCTAAAAAGTTGTCGATAGGCTGGAGGTGTTTGTCGATCAATTGCCTCATGTCGTGCTCACCATCATCCCAGACTGATGCAATCGGTGGCGGGGTTATGCGATGACAAGTTCGGACAAATTTGCTTTGTTACAGCCACTATGGAAAACGACAGTTACTGTTTCGCATTTCTCACTATTTCGCGCGCTTGTCCCAATCCATCGGAATCCGTCATCGAACAGCAAACGCTGGCCAGGGTACGAGGTTGTTCATAGGGCCAAGGCATACCGCGATGGAGAATTGCCCTTTGGTCCCAAATAAGCACATCTCCGACACGCCATTTATGGGAATACACGAATTTGGGCTGCGTGCAAAAGTCGATCAGTTCATCAATCAATGCTTGTCCATCGTGTTGATTCATTCCCTCCACTTCAAATACGTGCGAAGCGATGTAGAGCGCCTCGCGCCTATTGACAGGATTTGTCCAGATGGCCGGCCACCTCTGTGCGGGCCACTTGTTAAACATGGGGAGGTTGGCCAATTCCATAGAAACCTTTTCGCGAGAACGGCGATAGTTGTGACGAAGAATGCGCCCGCCAATACGCCGTTTCAGCGGTTCGGGAACTTCTGCCCAAGCCGCGCGGGTCGACGCCAACTCGGTCTGCCCTCCTTCGGTGGTCACTACTTTTGCGGCCAGAATATTGCAGAGCGACGGGACAGGTAGGAATGTTGAATCAATATGCCATTGCTGGTTCGCCTTAAGGTGCAGAGTGTGTAAATCCATTTCACCCGTCACACCCGAATTGGTCTGATTTGAGACAAGCGACACTTCCGGTGGTTCACCGTGTTGTCGTTCGCTACTATTTCGATCCTCTATGGGGCCGAATAGCTGTGCCAGGCGCAAATGTACGTCGGGCGACATGTCCTGATTTCTAATCAATAGAGCGGAGTGCTCTTCAAACAGCGCCCGCAAGGTCGAAAAATTCTCTCTTTGCATGACTGTCGACAAGTCTAGGTTGTGAATTTCAACGCCGAAGTTGTTGGTCAGCGGGCTGGTTTCTAGGATATGCGGCACAACATACTCCTGCTTTTACATTTCAATTCTGTAGTCTAGTGAAAGCGAAGCCCAATTAAAGTTGCCAATTCATCATGCACTTCATAGCTTTTATCTATGAGAGGTCGATTCAGCCAAATCCAGCATTTGCTCAACGCTCTTCCTGTACTGGAAGCATCGGTGAGGTTAGGAAGCTTCACCAGGGCCGGGGAACACCTGGGCCTTAGCCAACCTACTGTCAGTCGCCACATTTCCAATCTGGAGGATCAGTTGGGAGTGCAGTTGTTTAGTAGAGAGCACAACAAGCTAACCGTTACCCGGCAAGGCCAGGAGCTGGCGAGAGCGGTTGATCTTGGTCTTTCGCATATTGATACAGCGGTGAGAAAGTCAGAGTTAGCGGCGTCAACAAGTGGTTTGCGTCTTGCCTGCACCCAGAGTTTCGCCAATTGCTGGCTGTTGCCTAGGTTTTCACGACTGCGTCGAGCAATGGATGATTGTGCGGTCGAACTGATCACATCTTACTGGCTTGACGATATTGATCCCGAAAGCGTCGATATGATCGTGCATTGGCGGCCACAGGGCTGGGCGGGCTGGCCTCGATTGCAGCTTTTTCAGGAAAAGACATTTCCCGTTTGTTCACCAGATTACTTTTCTAGCTTCCCAAAGCTTCAACACTGTATGGAAAATCCTTCTGCGCTGGAGGAATGCAACCTGCTTCACTACGAAGAACGGGCTATGGAATTTGTTGGGTGGTCAGATTGGTTTGACAGTTTTGGTGTCGACTACACGACCTCTGACAGGGACTATCGATATTCCAGCTATCAGTTCATGTTGCAGGCGGCTTCGGATGGGGAAGGCGTAGCACTCGCCTGGCAGCATCTGGCAGCTGACAGGATTTCCTCCGGTGAATTGGTACAAGTCGGCCCCGTCTTTGGCCGCCAAGATGCAGGCTATTTTCTAGAATACCGTGTTTGTGGGAGCGCCACGAAGAACCAAAACCGGTTGCTGGAGTGGTTCTCCGAAGAAGCGAAAACATAGGTCACGTTTCGTGCCGTTCTGGCGCTGGTGTAGGCCCAACTGACCCGAGCGTGCATATTTGGGCGTCATGAAAAACAAATAGTGAACATGTAAACTAGTTGCCATTCGTTGTGCCCTATGCGAACCGATAAGACGCGGGGTGATTTCAACGGACAAACTGGACTTTTGCGTTTGCGGCGGATGCACGTGCCGAAAACCCAAAACTTTGAGCCTATTAAACGCGAATGGGGTCGGTGGCGTCTGGTCCCAAACATCGCGTTGGCAGCAACGGGTGTCGGTCGCAATTTGGCTTTCGGCGCTTCGCCTTTCGTCCAAATCCACCGGTTCTTCCGTCATCTCTTTGTCCTCCGATTCATTAGCGTTCGGCCGCAGCCGTCAGGCCGGGAGAGGGAGGAGACGTACTCCCAGACGGCTCTCCGGCCTCCATTCCTCTCAGAAACCTGAAAAGTTCGCTATCGGTTGTCAGGACCAGCGTCGTTCCGCCTGAAATCATGTCCTTGTAGGCCTGCATTGTCCGGGTAAACGCATAGAATTCGGCTGCTTGGGCGTCGATGTTGTAGGCTTTTGCGTAGATCGCAGCCGCCGAGGCGTCAGCCACGCCGCGGATTTCCTCGACGGCGCGATACGCTTCGGATTGTATCTTGTTCAGATCGCGAACCCGGTTGCCGCGAATTCGCGCGGCTTCGCCATTGCCTTCGGAAAGAAAACGTTCAGCGATCTGGCGACGCTCAGAGATCATGCGGTCATAGATCTTCGGACGCACACTCTCATTGTAATTGATCCGCTTGAAACGGATATCGAGAAGCTCGATCCCAAATACACGAACCTTCTCTGAGGCGGCTGCGAAAATCTCTTGTTCCACAAGTGCGCGGCCTTTCTGGATAGGAACCAGAGAACCTATGTCCTGCGCGCGCTCCTCATCAGTCAGAAGCGTGTCCCGCAGCGGGATCCGGCCTTTCGTAGTCCGGATAATCTCTATCAACTCGTGTTTTGCGACGGCATTGCGGGTTTCGCTGCCGAGAATATCGTCCAGACGGGATTGCGCGCTGCGCTCATCGCGCAGCCGCAGGAAATATTGCAACGGGTCGGTGATTTTCCAGCGGGCGAACAGATCGACGGAAATGTAGAGCTTGTCCTTGGTGGGCATGTCGGACGGATTGCCATCCCACTCAAGAACCCGGCGGTCGATCCGGTTGACTTCCTGAACGATGGGCAGCTTCAGCTTTAAACCGGCCGTTATAACTGGTTCTCCCACGGGTTTGCCGAATTGGGTGATAATGGCCTGTTCGACTTCGCCAACTGTGTAGAGGGAACCGGAGGCAATCACGCCAACTGCAGCCGCAATCCCTGCAATGAGACCCAGTCTGATGCTCATGACGGATCCTCCTGAAGCCTGTTGAGGTTCAAAAGCGGCAGGATGCTCGCAGTCGATCCTTCGACAATGATTTTTGACAGGATTGTGGGCAGAACATCCTGGAGGGTTTCTATGTATATCCGCCGCCTCGTGACCTCTGGTGCCTTGACGTATTCGGCCAAAAGCGCGGTGAACCGCGCAGCGTCGCCTTCCGCCTCGTTGATGCGTTTCAGGCGATAACCGTCAGCCTCTCGAATCCGCTGATCTTTCTCGCCCTCGGCCAGCGGAATGACTTTGTTGTACTCGCGGCGCGCCTCGTTGATCAGGCGTTCCTTTTCCTGCTGTGCCTGGTTGACCTCATTGAATGACGCCTGAACAGGCCCCGGCGGGTTGATGTTCTTCAGCTGCACCTGGTCGATACTGATGCCCATGGCGTATTTCGTGGACAGAGCCTGCATCTTAAAAAGTGCCTCGCTCTCAATCTCTTGCCGGCCGATGGTAATGACCTCGTCAACCGTGCGGTCTCCAACGACCTCGCGCATCACCGACTCAGAGACGTAGCGTAAAGTCGCGCTTGGCTCGCGTACCTCGAACAGGAACTTCAGGGGGTCCGAGATCCGGTACTGCACCACCCATTCCACAAGCGCGGCGTTCAGATCTCCCGTGACCATTTCGGTTTCGCGTCGGCCGTCTGACGGGCTTTGGAAGGGATCACTCCTGCCCGGCGTGGTGAATCCGAATTCCTGCTTCAGCTGCCGTTTCACGGGCACCAGTGTGGCAACGTCGATGCCAAACGGGAATTTGAAATGCAGGCCAGGCGGAACCTCAGCAGTGTATTTGCCGAAACGCTGGACAACGGCGACCGAGTCGCTCGGGACTGTGTAATAAGAAGACCAGGCTGCAACCGCCGCCAAGACTATCGCTCCTGCAACCAGTACCCCTCTCAGAGGCGGCCGCCCTTCAGGAAGTAATCCGCTCAGGCGGTCGCGGCCTTGACGAAGAATATCGTCAATCTCGGGAGGATTGCTCTTCTGTTTGCTTTGCCATGGCCCACGGTCTTCCGGGCCGCCGTTCTGGTCGGGCATATCGTTTTCTCCCTTGCTCGTGCGAACCGGCACTCGGCGCAGACCCTAGCGGTCGGCGGGGTGGATCCACGTGTCTTATTCCCTCTGTGTCGGCATTCCTTCGTTCTCCGCAGCCTGTATTTGTGAGTTTTCTTGTGGCGAAGTACCTGTTGTATCCGCATCCCGTGCCTCTTTGTCCGCCTGAGATGCGCGCCCGCCCGCGTAGAGATGCCGAAGCTGCATCTCGGAAACACCGTCGGCCTCCATCACCAGCCGAACCATCGGGTCTGCCAGCATTTCTTCGAGGAAAATTTCGGCCAGATCTTTTCCGGTCAGCTTGTCCTTTGCCAGGGCGTCATCGAGGTCGGCCAGTGAAACGGTCAAGGTTCTCGCCAGGCCGGGGTGGGATGCCGGAGAATGCAGCCTCACCGCTACAGATGCTTTCCAGAC
The DNA here is from genome assembly GCF_059609705.1 of Ruegeria sp. YTSC192. Lineage (NCBI taxonomy): Bacteria > Pseudomonadati > Pseudomonadota > Alphaproteobacteria > Rhodobacterales > Roseobacteraceae > Ruegeria > Ruegeria sp. YTSC192. The sequence goes on along the minus strand of NZ_JBXWMG010000008.1, from coordinate 6,123 downwards.
TTCCGGGTGCAGCTGGTCGGGCGGGGAACACAGTTCCGTTTCAATGTCATACTCTCCTGCCGGAAGCCTCTCGTCGAAGTCAGGCACACTGAAAGGCCGGGCGAAAACCGCAATGGACTTTCTGACTAGCTCGTTCACAGGAGAAGTCCTTTCATCAAAGCGACAAGCGCGCCAAAGCTGCGGCTGCCAGAGCATTGCCCTTGTCGTGGTAGTCCCCGTGGAATACGCCATCCACCTTGACCTCCCAGATCCCATTCCTCTCTCTGACACGGACACGATCAGCTTGCGCAGTGGGATAATAGGGGTGTGCCGAAGTTTGTCTCTTTTCCGGTTGGTGCAATGGCTTAACGAGTACGCTGGAGCTCACCGCCTTTGGCAATTGCGTTTCTCCAAGGGCCATCACGGCGCGAATAAACTCCTCCGCGTAGTCATCCGCGTTCCGGTGGTCATGCTCGTGCCGCACCATGGCCATCGGCTCAACAAAACGCTTCTTCAGGTGCTCAACAAAACGCGGTTCAGTGTGGGACATGTACGCAATGAGCGCCTGGAGAACTCGCTCATGGGCCAGAACCCGCCGTTCAAGATCTGTGGTTTCAGGTAATAACGATGTCATATCAAATTCATCCTTCGCCGCTTGTGTTGTCCGGACGCTCAGGCGTCTTACCAATGTTAAGAGAGGCAAGGCAGGCCTGCGCGATGTCCAGGTCGGGCTTCGTTGATCCCGGTACGGTTGCCCAGCCAGCCGAAATCAGGGCGTCTCTCTGTTGGTAGGTCGGAGCATCCTCGATTGCCTTTAGTTTAGCTGCCCGTTCCGGATCGGTTTGGGCCATATCCAGGCAGACAGGTACCAAGGCCGTGACAACATCGCCGCGGGACATGGCCATAGCCATGCCATACGACGTTCCGCTGGTCACCCAGCCGCCCAAGGTAAATCCGCCGAGGCCCAGTAATGCCCCACCAATCACGGCGCCGCTGATGCCGGGTTTAAGCCATTCGGGAGTGTTCATCGTCGTTCCTCCAGCGGGGAAAGCGCCGCCTCGCTATCTTCAAGTGTCGCGTTACTGGTCTTGGCCAAGCGCTGCTTCCAGGTCGGCCCAGGTAATTGGCCGCAACTCTGTCCGGCCCGGCAAACGCCCCTTGCCGTGTATGGTCAGGTAAATCGCTGTTCTGCGGTATTCCGTGAAACTCAGCGTCTCGATAAGTTCTTCCTCAACCAATACTTCGTATTCACCGGCAGGCAGCTCGTCCGAATATCCGGATAGGGTAAACGGTCGCGGGAAGGTCACGGTGGATCTGATTGAACGCAGCGCCATCCCCGGTCTCCGCGATGTATACGTGCCTTCCGCGCTGCAAGGGCTGCCGTATCCTGATTGCAGAGTGGTAGCCTGCATTTGCGGTCATCATACATTATCCCAGAACCGGGCGATGCGCGCTGACCCATGTTAGCGCCGCCGGGACCTGGGCCGTGCCGGCGAACCTTGGAGCTGCCCTGATGCTTGACTTCAGAAGTTTGGACACCGGCTGATCTGCGTCAGCGCGTGCTCCAGGCGATGCGGGTATGATCGAAACAATACGAAACATTTTGATCTTGCCAGAGGAGACCCCGGTCAGTCGGCACGTTCGCTCCCAAGATCCGAAAACATTAAAAAGGAGGAAATGGTGATGCCCGCAGGTGGCATTCTTTACCCGCATAGCCCTGAGTTCGATCGGTTTTTGCAAGCCTTCGTTGGTGAGGATCGGAAGGGCAATGCTGTTACGGTACTTTCGGCCCTTGCAAGGCTAGAACCTTGGGAAGAGGCAGATCCCGATTTATTGGATGCTGATTGCACTCATGGGCGCTCTGATACTTGCGCGGATCTTTCATCTGGCTAAAGCGGGCTAACCTGCGTCAGTACGAAGGTGCTCTGAAACCCGTTAGGTAACATGTGTCCGCTGTGTATTTGGTTGGCATTTTTTTTGAGTATCAGAGGGGCGCGGGGAACATGGAGCTCCCCAAAAGAGCTGTATGAGTCTCGTGCTTCTTATTCTCGGACCGTCCAGGAAAGGACATTCCAATGAATGATGAAGACCAGAGTCAGGAAAACCACACCGTCAAGCACATGGCCTCCGTCAAGGCCGCCTGGGACAAAGCGCCTGAAGGCCCCAAAAAGGCGACGGCATTGAAACACTATACCAAGTTATTAGTCTGGTAGCCAACAGGCGTAGCAAAGTTTGTACTCGCCCCAAGTATCACCGCAACAACAAAGGGCCGCAGGTCAATGCCGTGCTATTCGGCAAGGCCGATTGCGAACAGGGTCACCACGACGGCCACTGCGTTATTGGTGACTGCTTCGGTCAGCACCGAGGACAATAGGTCGACAGCAGCAAGCGTTACAATTGGAGGCATTCCGTCTAGTGTCGGGGTTACGCTTTTGACGATCAGGCCAACGGTCCCAGAGTTTTGAAGACCTATCCCCACAATCAACATTGAGAAGATCAGGACAGGAACACCTGCGTCGATGGAACTCCAGGCCTCGTTGCTGTCGATGCACCGCAATACGAGGATGGTCGCAACGGCGATGAGAGCAAGCACACTGACCTCGGCTATCCTAGCGGCTGCAAGGACCACGACCACACACCGCGCCAGGAGAGCGAGCGGCGCTTTCTCGCGGCGGAAAGCGCGGCCTCCGGCCTCCGTGATCGCTGCGAGATCGCCCGCCTCGGTCATCTGCGCAAAGCCTTCAAGTGTTCCCTCCAAAAGCAGCGTATCAGCCGGACGCAGGAGTGCCGTTGACAAGTCAGGTCCAATTGTTTCCCCGTGCCGGTGGGCGCCAATGACGCGCATGCCATAGCGAGCTGGGCAATTCGCACACCACGACTTCGACGGGAAAGGGTAACGATAGCCTCAGCGACTATCACGTCGGTGACGGTCTCGGGGACTGGTCCTTGACGCAAACTAACTTCGCTACTTTCGATCCTACGGAGGGTGAGGAGTTCCGATGTCGTCACCTTGGCAATGATCTTGTCACTTGGCTCGAGAACGTGCTCATTCAGGCGATCGCGCTTTACCTCGGATCGCGACCGGACACCAATGATCTCCATGCCTCGCCGGTTCAGGTCAAAAATTCCGCCCATGCGCTGACCCACGCCCAGATAATCCTCCCACGGACGAAGCTCTGTGAAGAAGGCTGTTTCATTGTCTGCGCCCAGTCGTGCAATATCCCCGCGATCGGGCAAAAGAAAAGGCCCGAGCATGAGCAATGCCAAACCGCCCGTGGCTGCCGCAACCAAACCGACCGGAATAATTTCGAAAATTGAAAGGGGCTCGATTCCCGATGCCTGCGGCACACCATCAACCAGCAAATTGGTTGTAGTCCCGATAAGTGTGCAAGTTCCTCCAAGAACCGCCATGTATGATAGCGGGATCAGCAGGCGTGTTGCGGCAAAAAATGAGGCTTCGCGCCAATCGAATGTCCACCGGGATTAAGACAATGACGACCGGCGTGTTGTTCATCATCAAATCTGAGGCGATTAGGTACAAAGCCAATATTTGGGCAGCTATCAGAAAGACCGAAAGGAAATCGAGTATCAACATAGTGGTTTTTCCTTTCACAATGCGCAGTAGCTGGTGCTTTGGACCCGATGCAAACACACTCCTTCAGGAAAGGAGGAGGACATGCCCGAAACCTGCGAGATCGACGCCACAGATTGCACTGCGCCGGTGCTCGAACATGACAAGGCATTTAAAACCTGCACAGGTCATACCAGCAGTTATTTTCTTCATCTCTATCAACTGCCGCCGATCTGCAAACCTTGTTTCAGCCCGCGGATTGGACGGATCAGGACCAAACGAATTTGGTGAGCAACTCAGTCGGGATCACGGGTGTTTGCTGGTGCGAAATCCGAAGCCAATTGTCCTCATCTTGCAAATATGTGGACGCGCAGAGTGCCTCATAGATCGGCACGCCGGCCTTCTCGGCCGAAGCGCGATACGCGAGCATTGCAATGCTGCCGCGAAGCGTCGTATTGCGGTCGGTCATCACAACAGATCGCCAGCCTGTATTCCGTTGCAAGTGGTCCCAGACCTGTTCGCCTTGAAGGATGCCGGGCGGAAAGGGAAAGATCATGACGGCGTTCTGTGCAGTCGTCGCGCGCGCGCTATCTAGACCACTAGTCCAGAACCTCTCCTCAAGGCTCCAAAGGAACGCGTCTTCGATCGCCGACGTGACTTCAGGTTTCACAATCGATCGCCGGTGGTCCACGGGCGCTTGATGGGCAGAGGTCATTCGTCTGATCCTGGCGAATTGATGAACAGCATTTGTATCAGGACGAAGACGATCGCGAGTATCGTCCAGATTGCACCGCTGGACACCAAGCGACCATTGGCAACTGTCGAGCTCACCCGCGTCAGAGGAGTTACTCGTGGGCTTTCCGGAAGCAACAGGCTCAATTCCTGCGCGACGGCATTGTGGTCCTCCTTTAGCTCGGGAACGTCCCTGAATTTCGAAAGGAGGATCTCAAGCCGCGCGCAGGCTTCTTCCCGCCGCAACTTCACGAGTTCGGCGGTTTCGTTCCAGGGATCGAGGCCAAGACGTGCAAGCGCCGAGAGAACCGTCACGACATATCCGTTCCGGTCTTCGCCGACAGGGGCATAGAGAAAGCGTTCGAATTCAGGTGGGCGAGTACCCAGTGCTTTGTTTTCAGACATCTTTATTCTCCTCTTTTATTGACGGTCAGCTCTTGACCAGTACGCACCGGGCAAAACGAAGTTCTGGACGCACACAGGTGGAGCATTTTCAGATTTAACCAATTTTACGCGATCGCTCGTCGCGGTGCCCTTACACAGGTCAGTCCAGTTGGCGGTCCAGGGACCTTCGGTAGATTGCATTCCGGTAGCCGAGACTAACATGCGTCAGCGCCCGTCGAATGATCATGAGATACAAGGAGGGAGTTCGTTCGACCATGTAGCCCCTGGAATCTGGTGGTGAGTGACAATGGCGCGGGAAAGACCCGCAGACAGTCTGGAGGTCAGGGATGAGCACGCGATCGTCGAGATCGATGGTGACTTTTGCCAATGCGTTTGTATTGCCGGGCTACTCGGACGAGCTGGCCGCAGGAGAATATGAAATCGTCGTCGAAGAAGAGCTTTTGCAAAGCCTCAGCTTTGAGGCCTTTCGCCGGACTGCGACCTACTTGGTCGTCCATGGGAAAGGGAGCCAGATTGGTCGCACCGAACAGCGTCCAATCACCGAGAAAGACCTAGAAACGGCGCTGCGCAGGGACCGGCGCATTGACCCAGACTGAAAAATGATAGCGAGGCGGCGCTTTCTCCGCTGGAGGATTCGAAATGAACACTCCTGAATGGCTGAAACCTGGCATCTATGGGGCCGTGATCGGTGCGGTCTTTGTCAGTGTGGTTGGATTTTCATGGGGCGGTTGGGTGACTGGCAGAACCGCAGATACCAGAGCGACGGCGATGGCTCGAAACCAAGTCATAGCGGCGATGGTGCCGGTCTGCCTCGATATGGCACGCGTGGATCCGGATCGGGTTGCACATATTGACACTATTCGAAAAGCCACAACCTACAAACGCCACGATGCCGTCATGGAGACAGGCTGGGCAACCATTCCGGGCACGGGTGTTCCGGACCGTGACATCGCTCAAGCTTGTCTTGCCGGCCTTGACGTCGACAAGCCGCCGGAACGCGCGGAAAACACGGTGGAAAAGGGATGAAACATGCCACACCAAAACCGTTGGCTGAAATGGCGCTGCAGAAGCTGTCTTTTGTGATGACGATGGCCGTTCAATCAGCGGAACTGACGGGACACCCTATCCAAACTATCGAGAACGAAGACGTGCCACCACTACGAGACGAACGGCCTGAGTCGTGGCGCACCCAACACGACCTTAACAGGGCAACTGAAACCCAAGAATAAAAGCCGATGCCATTAGGTCAGAAGGGAGCCAGTTATGACACCTAGAAAATTGCCCAAAAAGAAACCGTCAGAACGGCTTTCGGTAAGAATGTACATTCTGGCTGGTATCTTCGCGTCATTCGCATTCCCTGTGTTCGCACAATCTGCAGACGCCCTCATGCCTGAGAATGCACACTCCAGGAGTTACGGGGACGGATGGGAATGCGA